>NZ_JBWLUZ010000011.1:0-147413 GCF_057784325.1 Mesorhizobium sp. CNPSo 4689 | reverse complement strand
TCCGGCGCCGCATCGATCTGGTCATAGCGCTTGTATTCGCCAAAATACTTCGTGATCGCCGCCGTCAGCGACGTCTTGCCATGATCGACGTGGCCGATCGTGCCGATGTTCACATGAGGCTTAGTGCGCTCGAATTTACCTTTTGCCATAGTCTCTTTCCTTGGACGGCCTGGACCTTCAGTTCAGTCGAATGCGGGGCGATTAGCGACTACGGCTGCAAAACACAAGTGCCTTGTGGCTGACCGCTCTCTCAGTCGGTCCGAACCTGCGATCCGATTTTCGGGGGATATGGCGTGGATATAGGAACGCCAGCCAGGAAATGAAATAGGCGAGAGCCCCGGCTCGTCAGAGCGGCAATCCCCTGCCCTTGCCGGATTTACAGCGCGGGCCTGGCCCATTGCCGTCGCCGCATCGGTCTGATTTGTTCGACCGATGCAGTTCATTCCCACAAACATCCGCGGCCCGTTGTTCATGGTCGTTTCGACCGGGTTCTACCTGGTCAACGACACGATGATGAAACTCGCGACCTCAGGGCTGCCGTCCTACGAGGTGCTGTTTCTGCGCGGCGTCGCCGCTAGCCTGTGGGGGATACCGCTGTTGCTGCTGCTCGGCAAGCAGATGCCGCTGATCCTCGACAAAAGGGTTTTGCGCAGAAACCTGCTCGAACTGGCGGCGATCCTTTGCTACGTGGTGGCGCTGGCCAACATGCAAATCGCCGATGCCACCGCGCTCGGGCAGATCACGCCGCTGCTGATGCTGGTCGGCTCCTCGATCCTGTTCGGCGAACGGATCGGCGGCGCACGCATGGCGCTGATCGGACTCGGCTTCATCGGCGCGGTGATGGTGGCGCAGCCGACGATGCAAGGGATATCGGTCTATGCCTTGCTGGCGCTCGGCAATGCGGCGCTGTCGGCCGCACGCGATCTCGCCGGCCGCAAGGTCGGGGCAAACGTTCCGGGGATGATCGTCGCCATGTCAGCGGTCCTGGTGGTGCTGGTGGGCGCCGGCGCCGCGCATCTGGTTTCCGAGCCATGGGTGATGCCCGAGGCCCGTCACCTGGCGCTGATCGCAGGCGCCGGTTTCTTCCTGATCTTCGGCCATTTCTTCATCTTCATGGCCTATCGCGTCGGGCCGACGAGCGCGGTGGCGCCATTCTACTATTGCTTCACCGTCTGGGCGGTCATCTCCGGCCTGCTGGTGTTCGGGCAGTTCCCCAATGCACTTGCCGTCTGCGGCATCCTGCTGGTGGTGGCAAGCGGTCTCGCCATCGTGTCGCTCGACGAGCGCAAGCGCCGGCTGACCGTCGTCGCCTGATCTCTAGACCAAGCCGCGTTCGACCAGCGGCCGCTTGGACATGAAGTGCAGGAGGTTGCGCGGCGTTCTGGGGAAAATGAGCCGACCGTCGCGCCAGGCTGCCGGATCGCCGTAGACATGCAGCGTCGAGGGTTCGCCGGCATCGCCCTCGGGAATGCCTCCCCATCTGCCTGGGTCGTAATAGTCAACCAGAAAGCCGTAGTCGTAGCGGCAGAACCGCATTGCCTTGGCCAGCGCCTCGGGCGACATGTCCGATGGCCCGAATTTCGTTGCCGCCGCCTGCAGCCGAGGCAGATCCAGCACCCGTCCGCCGAGCGCAGAAAAAAACGCGCCGACCTCGTCCATCCGCTCGAACCTGAAGACCCGCTCGAACTGAAACAGGTTGCTGCCGGTGAAATGGCGCACCGACGCGACGTGGAACCGGACCTCCCACGAACACGCACAATATTTCTCGATGTTGAGGATGAACGTATCGAGATCCGGATCGACGGGGATGCCGAAGCCTTCGAGCTTGTCCTTATCAGCCGATGGCCTGGTCATCACCCGGGCGTCGCGGATCCGGCTGGAATAGGCCGAGAGAAGCCGCTCCAGCGGATCGCGAACGATGGTGAACCGGCGCTTGTGCGCGTCGCGAAGCGGCTGGAAGGGATCGACATGATTTGTCGGCAGATGGCTGTGGACTTCGTTGTCAGGGTCGGGAAAATCGATGTCCTTCCCGCCAAGTGCAATCAACGCATATTTGACGCTGCTGCTGCCGCTTTTCGGGATCGGATAGTAGGTGACCGCAAGCTCTTTCGATTCAATCGCCATTGCCGTCCCCCCTGCATCTGTTTGCACCCAGCGCGCCCGACCCGAGGCCTGCAGTGACGCCGCCAGTCACCGCGGCGTCGCGCAGCCTGTACACGTGAGGGCTGGACCTGCCAACCGCAGGGCGGGATGCTTTTCAGGCAGTCGCTAAAAGAGCTGTGGCCGGTTTTGTTGACGATCTTGCGCCGATGAAGCCGGCGACGACATACGGCGCGCAGCGCCTCGGTGATCATGATCTTGGTGGAATCTGGAGCGGGTAGCGGGAATCGAACCCGCATATTCAGCTTGGAAGGCTGCTGCTCTACCACTGAGCTATACCCGCATCGTCTCAAGGCTTACGGGCTGGCAGTGGTGGAGAGGGTTGGATTCGAACCAACGTAGGCTAAGCCAACGGATTTACAGTCCGTCCCCTTTAACCACTCGGGCACCTCTCCAGCCTGCCGTCGAAGCCTTGCAACGAGGCATTCTCGCCGATCAGGTCGAAACCTTAGTCTTGTCCGAAATCAGCGAAGCGCCTTATGGCGGCAAGGCCTTTGGGTGTCAACCGCAACCTCTCGGCAAAATGCGCTGAATTTGACACCCCGCCCGGCAAGCCGGCTTTCTCCCAGTATCCACGGCCCGACGACACGGCTATAGAAGCCGGCCATGAGCAACGACACCAAGCCCAAGACCCCGAGAGACACCCATTACGCCAAGCTGCGTCGCGCCCACCGCGACGAGAAGGCCGGTGGCGCGCCGGCGTTCCGGCCGCGCCAGCCAGTGCCGCCCGGCGAGAACGCGGCCGACGGGCTGGTCAGGCTTTACGGCCTGCACACGGTGCGGGCGGCCCTCGACAATCCGCGCCGGCGGATCCGGAAAATGCTGGTGACGCGCAACGCCGCCGAGCGGCTGGCGATCGTCGATCTCGCCGCTTTGCCCTTCAAGGCCGAACTGGTCGAACCGAAGGAGATCGACAGGATCACCGGTTCGGACGCCGTGCATCAGGGCGTACTGATCGAGGCCGAGCCGTTGAAGCCGAAGCGCCTCGACGCGCTCGGCGACACAAAACTGGTCCTGGTGCTCGACCAGGTCACCGACCCGCACAATGTCGGCGCCATCTTGCGCTCGGCGGTTGCCTTCGGCGCCGGCGCGCTGATCACCACGGCCCGCCACAGCCCGCAGGAATCCGGTGTGCTGGCGAAATCGGCCTCCGGCGCGCTGGAACATATCGACCAGATCGAAGTGAAGAACCTCGCCGACGCGCTGGGACAACTGCACGAGGCCGGATTCCAGACCATCGGCCTCGATTCCGACGGACCGGCCGAACTCGAAACCAGTTTCGCCGGCGAAAAGATCGCACTGGTGCTCGGCGCTGAGGGCAAGGGCCTGCGCCAGAAGACGCGCGAGACGGTGACGACGCTGGCCCGCCTCGACTTGCCCGGTGCGATCAGATCGCTCAACGTGTCGAATGCCGCTGCGGTGAGCCTTTATGCGGCGAGGAAGTTCCTAGCAAGCAGTGAGTAGTAAGTAGTGAAAAATAGCGACTACTCACTACTGACCATTCACTACTGACCATTCACTACTCACTAACCTCATGCCCCGCCATCCGCTCCAGTGCACGAACCAGCGCCGAGTGGTCCTCTTTCGCCCCGCCATTGGCCGCGCAGGAATTAAACAGCTGCTGCGTGGTCGAGGTGTTGGGTAGAGAGACACCGAGGGCCTTGGCGCCTTCCAGCGCCAGGTTCAGATCCTTCTGGTGCAGTTCGATCCGAAAACCCGGCGCGAAGGTGCGTTTGACCATGCGCTCGCCATGGACTTCGAGAATGCGCGAGGCCGCCAGCCCGCCCATCAGCGCCTGCCTGACCTTGGCCGGGTCGGCGCCGGCTTTTGATGCAAAAACAAGCGCTTCGGCGACGGCTTCAATGGTCAGCGCGACGACAATCTGGTTGGCGACCTTGGTCGTCTGTCCGACGCCGTTCGGCCCGACCAGCGTGATGTTCTTGCCCATCTTTTCGAATACCGGCTTGGCGCGTTCGAACGCCTTGTGCTCGCCGCCAACCATGATGGTCAGCGATGCCGCCTTGGCACCGACCTCACCGCCCGAAACCGGCGCGTCGAGATAGTCGCAGCCGAGATCGTTGATCTTCCTGGCGAACTCTTTGGTCGCGATTGGCGAGATTGAACTCATGTCGATGACCAGCTTGCCCTTCGACAGGCCGGAGGCGACGCTCTTGTCGCCGAACAGCACATCGGCCACTTGCGGCGTGTCGGGAACCATCAGGATGATGATGTCGGCTGCCTTGGCCACGGCGTCATGACCGCTGACGGTTTTCAGCCCCTTGTTGACGAGATCGGCCGGCGGCTTCGAGCGATGGTCACTGGCGACGACCTTGTAGCCGGCATCCAGCAGATGCCCCGCCATCGGTGCGCCCATGATGCCGAGGCCGATGAAGCCGATGGTTTCCATTGTTGTTCTCCTGAAAGTCTTGTTCGTCGAAAGTTCGCGCTGCCCCTCATCCGCCTGCCGGCACCTTCTCCCCGTATAGTGACGGGGAGAAGGAAAGCATTCCAACGCCAGCGACCCCCTCTCCCCGTCTCTATACGGGGAGAGGGTAAGGGTGAGGGGCAGCGCAAACGTTGAGCCAATTCCCGCCCGCTACGCCGCCGCGCTCCCCTGCCCGGCAAACGCCCTGAACCACCCCAGCCCAGCCTCTGTCGCCGCCTTCGGCTTGTATTCGGCGCCAATCCAGCCGGAATAGCCGATGCGGTCGATATGCTCGTAGAGGAAGAGATAGTTGATCTCGCCCGTCCCCGGCTCGTGACGGCCGGGATTGTCCGCAAGCTGGATATGCGCGATGCGGCCGAGGTTTGCCTCGATGGTACGGGCGAGATCCCCCTCCATGATCTGCATGTGGTAGATGTCGTATTGCAGGAACAGGTTCTTCGAGCCGATGCGGTCGATCAGCGCCAGCGCCTGATCGGAATGGGTGAGGAAGAAACCGGGAATGTCGCGGGTGTTGATCGGCTCGATCAAAAGCCTGATGCCGGCCTGTTCCAGTTTCTCGGCCGCGAAAGCCAGGTTCTCGGCAAAGACGTTCTCCAGCACAGAGCGATCCGCACCTTGCGGCGCGATGCCGGCAAGGCAGTTGATCTGCTCGCAGCCAAGTGCATGGGCATAGGTGATCGCCTTGGCCACGCCTTGCCGGAATTCCGGCACCCGATCCGGCAGCACGGCGATGCCGCGCTCACCCTTGCCCCAGTCGCCCGCCGGCAGATTGAACAGCACCTGTGTCAGGCCGTTCTTCTTCAGCCGCGCCGCGACCACCTCAGGCGCATGGTCATAGGGGCCGATATATTCGACGCCCTTAAACCCGGCGCGGGCCGCCGCATCGAAGCGATCGAGGAACTCATGCTCGCCAAAGAGCATCGACAGATTGGCTGAAAAACGCGGCATTCTTTTTCTCCTTGTTCCCGCCCGGGCCTAATCCAACATCACGATGGCAGTCGGCGCATCCTCGTGGCTTTCGGCAAGCTCCTCGAATTCGGTGATCTTGTCGATTTCCGTGCCCATGGAAATGTTGGTGACGCGCTCGAGGATGAATTCGAGCACGACAGGAACCTGGTGCTCCTTCATCAGCCGCTGTGCCTGCTTGAAGGCGCCGGCGAACTCCTCCGGCTTCCTCACCCTGACCGCCTTGCAGCCCATGGCCTCGGCGACCGCGACATGGTCGACACCGTAGCCGGCTTCGGGATCATTGGCGCGGTTGACGTTCTCGAAGGCGAGGCTGACCTCGAAATCCATCGAAAAGCCGCGCTGCGCCTGGCGGATCAGGCCGAGATAGGCATTGTTCACCACGACATGGATGTAGGGCAGCTTGTGCTGCGCGCCGACCGCCAGTTCCTCGATCATGAACTGGAAGTCGTAGTCGCCGGACAGCGCCACGATGGTGCGGTCGGGATCGGCGGCGCGCACGCCGAGCGCTGCCGGCAGCGTCCAGCCGAGCGGCCCGGCCTGGCCGCAATTGATCCAGTTGCGCGGCTTGTAGACATGCAGGAACTGCGCCCCGGCAATCTGCGACAGGCCGATCGTGGTGACATAGGTGGTGTCGCGACCGAACGCCTTGTTCATCTCCTCATAGACGCGCTGCGGCTTTAGCGGCACCTGCTCGAAATGCGTCTTGCGCTTCATCGTCTTCTTGCGCTGCTGGCATTCCTTCGCCCAGCCCGACCAGTCGCGCAGTCTGCCGGCCGTCCGCCATTCAGTGGCGACGTCGAGCAATATCTTCAGCGCTGCACCAGCATCTGAGACCACGCCGAGATCCGGCGCGAAGACGCGGCCTATCTGCGTAGGCTCGATATCGACGTGAATGAACTTCTTGCCCTTGGTGTAGACATCGACCGAGCCAGTGTGGCGGTTGGCCCAGCGGTTGCCGATGCCGAAGACGAAGTCGGCTTCCAGCATGGTCGCATTGCCGTAGCGGTGCGAGGTCTGCAGCCCGCACATGCCGGCCATCAGCCGGTGGTCGTCGGGGATCGTGCCCCAGCCCATCAGCGTAGGGATGACCGGCACGCCGGTGATCTCGGCGAATTCGATCAAGAGATCGGAGGCGTCGGCATTGATGATGCCGCCCCCCGCTACGATCAGCGGCTTTTCCGCCGCATTGAGCATCGCCAGCGCCTTCTCGGCCTGCGCGCGCGTCATCGCCGGCTTGAACGGGACAAGCGGCTCATAGGCGTCGATGTCGAACTCGATCTCGGCCAATTGCACGTCGACCGGCAGGTCGATGAGAACCGGACCCGGCCGCGACGAGCGCATCAGATGAAACGCCTTCTGCAGCGCCATCGGCACCAGATAGGGCTCCATGACCGTGACCGCCCATTTGGCAACAGGTGCTGCGATCGCGGCGATGTCGACGGCCTGGAAATCCTCCTTGTTCAGCCTGGCACGCGGCGCCTGGCCGGTGATGCACAGGATCGGGATGGAGTCCGCCGCCGCCGAATAAAGCCCGGTGATCATGTCGGTGCCGGCCGGGCCAGACGTGCCGATGCACAGGCCGATGTTGCCGGCCTTGGTCCGCGTATAGCCTTCGGCCATATGCGAGGCCGCTTCGACATGGCGCGCCAGGATATGGCGGACTGTGCCCCTCGCCTTTAGCGCCGAATAGAACGGGTTGATCGCCGCACCCGGCACGCCGAAGGCCGTAGTGATGCCTTCCTTTTCGAGAACGAGAACCGCTGCGTCGACAGCGCGCATCCTGGCCATGTCCAGCCTCCGCAAATGTGTTGATGGCCAAGGATGGCAGCGTTCTCGCCATTTTTCAACTTTTTCAGAATATTTTTTCATTTATAGAAAGCGGCGACTACAAACTGATTTTATTGGGTTTTCCGTTTTCCACAATTCAACCGCGCAGACGAGTGAAAAACTTTTTCATTGCTTGTTTGGCGAAATCGGCAAGAATACCGCCATGGAAACGACCGAAAAACGCCAGCGCGGACGCCCGCGCGCTTTCAACGGCCCAATCGAGGCTGCTTCGGTGCAGTCACTCGACCGGGCGCTCCGCATCCTGGCCATCGTTGCCGAAGGCGCCGGCCTGTCGCTAAGCGAGATCGCCGCGCAGAGCGGCCTCGCCGCGTCGACCGCCTACCGCATGCTGACGACCCTGCAAAACCACGGCATGGTCGAGTTCGAGAGCACCGACCAGCTGTGGTCGATCGGCGTCGAAACCTATCGCATGGGCGCGGCGTTCCTGCGCCGCCGCAAGCTGGTCGACCGCGCCCGCATCGTCATGCAGGAATTGATGGAAAAGACCGGCGAGACCGCCAATCTCGGCGTCGCCGAGGACGATTGCGTCGTCTTCGTCAGCCAGGTCGAGACGCATCAGGCGATCCGCGCCTTCTTCCGACCGGGCACGCGCAGCTCCTTCCATGCCTCGGGCATCGGCAAGGCGGTGCTGGCGCATCTGGAGCCCGAACGCGTCGGCGCCATCCTGCGCAAGGCGGGGCTGGAGCGTTTTACCGAAAACACGCTGTCCGACATCTCGGCGCTGGCCCACGACTTGGTGCGGATCAAGCTGCGCGGCTGGTCCGTCGATGACGAGGAGCGGCATCCCGGCATGCGCTGCGTCGCCGCCGCCATCTTCAACGAGTTCGGCGAGCCGATCGGCGGCGTTTCGGTGTCGGGGCCGACGGTGCGGGTGACGCAGGAGCGGCTGGCCGAGATCGGGCCGTTGGTGCGCGAGGCGGCGACGGAAATCACCAGGATGATCGGCGGCCTTTCGAACCCGTCCTCGCATGGCAGGGCCGATACATCGGGATCACTCTTCGACATCACAGCCGCGCGCTCGCCTTGACACGCGGCCGGTGACGGCCAAGTCTGCGCCAACCTTCCAAAGCCGACAGTCCCCACCTGAAGACGATGAGCCTCCAGTCCGTCAAAGCCTTCTTCGCCGAACATGCCCCCGACATCGAGGTGATCGAAACGCCGACAAGCTCGGCGACCGTGAACCTCGCGGCCGAGGCGCATGGTGTCGAGCCGGGGCAGATCGCCAAGACCATCTGCATGCGCGTCGGCGACCGGGTTCTGCTCGTCGTCGCCCGTGGCGACGCGCGTATCGACAACCGCAAGACGCGCGATGCCTTCGGCGGCAAGCCGCGCATGCTCGATGCCGAACAGGTGGCTGATATCACCGGCCACCCGGTCGGCGGGGTCTGCCCCTTCGGCCTCGCCTCGCCGCTGCCGGTCTATTGCGACGTATCGCTGCGCGCCTTCGAAGAGGTCGTGCCGGCGGCCGGCGCAACCAATGCTGCGGTGAGAATAGGCGTCGAGCGCATGGCCGGACTGGTCGGCGCCGAATGGTGCGACATCTGCCAGGACAGCTTGAGCGCAGCAGCGGCCCGCTAGTGCATGTCGCCCAAAAGTGTGCAGCGGTTTTGGGACAACGACATGCATAAAACAAGGAGCTAAAGCGCGACGCGCTTTAGCCGCCCGGCAGCGCACTTTTGCCCGCAACCTCGAAGACATCGAGCAGGATCGCCAGCCCGACGCCGCTTGCGGTGAAGATGAGACCCGCGATGAAGATGCGGTTGGCGCGCTCGTAGATGCGCCTTTGCAGCGACTGGACATCGAGCAGCATCGACAGCGCCCGCATCTGCAGCGCGATGCCGATCAGGCACGACGGCGAGCAGATGGTAGGTTTGCCAGGGGATCGGGTTGGCGGCCCAATGGGTGATGAAGCCCAGTGAAAACGCCAGCAGAATGCCGACGGTGGTGACCGTGCCGTTGCGAAAAACCAGCTCGATCAGGTCTTCCTTCGGATCATGTTCGTCCAAGGGTCCCTCCTCTCCGTTGGCCGTGGAGGAGAGATTAAACGTTCGGAAAATCGCTGTACACCGCCGAGCGCGGGCAACGGCCGACTAGCGAAGTCGTACACAATCGCTTCAGGTCTGCGCTGCCCCTCTTCTGCCTGCCGGCACCTTCTCCCCGTGAACGGGGAGAAGGGCGCGATCATCGATGGTTTCGCCAATCTCCAGCGTTGCAAGAAGAGCGCCGAGTCTGCGGCCAGCCCCTTCTCCCCGTCACTATACGGGGAGAAGATGCCGGCAGGCAGATGAGGGGCGGCGCCGACATTGACAGTCGACCTATCCAACAAGAGCCGAACCACCGAGGCAGCGAAAAAAGGGGCCACGGAGGGAGCCCCTTCTTGCATTTGCCTGAAGCGGTTCACCTCCTCTCAGAGCCGGCAGTAGTGGCGATAGCCGTCATAGCCGACATAGGTGTCGGAGTACGGGTCGTAGCTGGCATAGCGGGCGAGGCAGCGGCGGACGTGGCGCGACTCGCCATAGTCCTCGACATAGACCGGGCGCGGCTGCTGGGAGAGAAGGCTGCCAAGGACAAACCCGCCGACGCCGGCGGCAATGCCGATGCCGATTTCGCGGTGGTGATGATGGCCGTGGGCGGCCGAGGGCTGGATGGTGCCGGCCAGCGCGGCGGCGGCGACGGTGGTGGCGATCAGGCCGGAAACGAGTGTGCGCTTGAACATGACGATCTCCTGGTTTCGTTGGAGAGGCGATCCATCCACCTCTTGATCGTCAGTCGCAGCGAGCCGGAAAAAGGTTCGACAAATCTTTGATTTTTTTCGCCAAGGGGGCTCAGGCGTTCTTTTGGGCACTCGTTGGACCGCGCTGTCGGTCTGCCGGCGCAGGTGTCAGCGGTTTAGTGACACCGCGCAAGACAGGCTGCGGTTACTACCGACTATTCACTACTCCCCTATTCTACCCCATGCCGGTGACATGGCGCAGCCAGAAGGCCAGAGCGATGAAGCCGATGATGGTGGTGACGCCGGTCCAGTCGATACTGGCGTTCTTCACATCCTTGATGAGCCTGACCAGGAGAAGAAAGGCCACCACGACAAGCGGAAGAATGATGACGAATCTGATCATACGACACCCTCGCTAAGGCGATTGCACCTCCATCATATGTAGGAAACGAATTGGCGGTTTTCAGCATGCCTGCACTGCCGCCTCGACAGGGTCCATTAGCAACCAAGAATGGAGTTTTGACTTTACTGGCGCACGAAATATGCTACCGGAGCGCCGTGCCCTTGTAGCTCAGCTGGTAGAGCAGCGGTTTTGTAAACCGAAGGTCGGCGGTTCGATTCCGTCCGGGGGCACCAGTTCGCAGCTAGAACGTCAATCTCCTGTTTTCGATGCGCCGGCATTCCTGAGATACGAGATGATCCATGTCACGTTGTGGAGACGTCTACGAGAACAAGGTGACCGGCGAATTTGCCGTGATCCTGCGTGGCACCGAAGACCGCAGCCAGGGGCCAGGCATCGTTCATTTGACCGCTCGACCCGGAGCCGCGGTCGTGGGCGAGCACTTCCATCCGAACATGATTGAACGGCTTACCGTCGTCAGCGGCCGGCTCGATGCCTCCATCGCGGGGAAGATATTTTCCCTGGAGCCCAGCCAATCGGCAACGGTCGAGGCAGGCGTGGTGCACGATTGGTGGAACAGCAGCAGGACCGACGAGGCACACGTCCTGATCGAAATCGAACGGGCACAAGGCGCGGACCATATTGATCCGAACCGCTTCGAGCTGCTGATCGGCATGCTCTTCGGCCTCGCCAATGCCGGTCGGGTGGACAAGAAAGGAAAACCTTTCCTGCTTCAGGCGGCAGTCATCGCCAGGGAATTTGCCGACGTGATCGTCTTCACGCAGCCTCCACCCGCGGTTCAGCGGGTGGCGCTCGCAATCCTGGCGCCACTCGCCAGTCTGCTCGGATATCGGGCGATCGACCCTGATCTCTGCAGACCCCACGCACATGTCACCCCGGCCCCCGAAATCCTCGCTTTGGTAGCGGAGCGCTGACAGACATGTCGGAATTCACGACCCTGAAGGGAGGGCCTTCCGATGCGCTCGGCAGCACTGCGGCTTCGATCGATCCGACAAGTGCTGTTCCCACTGATCCGGATTGAGCGCGCCGCCCGTCTCCATCGCAGCCTGCTGCGAGACGATCTAAAAGGGTAACGAGCGTATGACAGAGATTGCGACAGTCGCGGCAGCAATGACGAGCAAGATCGCGGCAATCCGGCCGTTTTCTTCGAAACGGTCGCTATTTGGGTAGACCCTTTTGGGCTTGGGTTGTGGTCGAAGCATTCCCATGGCGCGCCCTCCCGTATTCGAAGAGCATCTTGATCATATTTTACCCCTCCGAAACCGCCGCTCTCAGTCACAGTTCCTAAGCAAAAAGCCGTAGTGCGGCCCGGCAGGGACGTGCGAGCGCCGTTCGGCACCATCGTTCTTCGATCCAGCCTGCTTTGCAGGCGTTCGCTGAGCCTTGCTGCTCCTATAAAGCAAAAGCCAGGTGAGAGCATGCTTTGGCCACTTGACGCCGGTCATGGTCGACGTGATTCACACCCCAATCGCCGCCACCAAAATCCGGTTCTGCCTCCGTATCGCCGCCCGCAGTTCCGGTATCTTCGCCTCGTCGCGCTTCACGAACTCGATGAACATCATGTTCATGTTGTTGAAGACCAGTTCGCCGAGTGCCGGCCCGTCGATGTCGGCGCGCACCAGGCCGATCTCTTGCAGCCGGGCGACCTGTGCCCGGATCTGCTCGGTCAGCTCCCGGTGGAGCCCGGTGTAGGTCTGGCCGAACGGGCTGTCGGGCAATTGCGTCGAGATCGCCATCGCCTGCCGCCACATCTCCTTGCTGAGATAGTGCAGCGAGTGCTCGATATAGATGCCGATCACCATCCGATATTTTGTATTTTGTTAAATTTTGTGATTTGCGCGATACCGGCAACGGGGCTTTGGTGGGTGCAGGCCTTTCTGGCTTCAGGCATTTGAGCGGAGACGGCGGGGGTGTGAAAGGTGGCCAAGCATGGCCCTTACAAGCACCATTGTCTTGAGCGGCGACTATGGCTACAGCAGCTACAAACCATCCAGTCTGGCCGCCGACACCATTATCGATGCCACTAACGCCTCGTGGATCGTCGCGAATGAGGGAAGTCCCACCAACCGCTATCCCTTCTCGATCACCGGCCCCGGCGACAACCTCCTAGTTTTGGGCGGCACGATCAACGGCACGGTTTCCCAAACCGGCGACTGGGAGAGCATTTACATCAACTCCGCCGCAGTCCGTGTAAATTCAGCCTACAGCTTTGTCATCGACGACTGGACGATCACCAAGCCCTGGGATGGCATCCGTGTCGGCGGCACTGGCACCTTCCTCATCGACGATTGCTATGTCGGCTACTCCCGAGACGACGCGGTCGAGGACGACGACGTCATCGGCGGCACCATCCGGGATTCCCTGTTCGACAACGTGTTTTCCGGAGTGAGCCTCGGTGACGGTGACGTGGATGGGTCTGACAACACGGTCATCATGGAGGGCATGCTTCTGGGCATGAAAGAGTACCTTCGCAAAGGCGAGATGACCCACGGCTCGCCGTTCAAACTCGACAAGGGCACAGGCTCTGACGATGTCGTGCCCAGTCTGCACTTTATCGATTGTGTGGTGGCGATCACCGACGTCAACCACAACGGCATGGAGCGGCTGCAGCGGGCCTGGGACAAGACGGTCGAGTCGCACGGCAATTACTACCTCAACCTCTCTGACACGCCGCTGCCGTCCGATTACCCAATGCCGCCCGCCGGCTGGACGGTCTTAGAAGGCCAGGCGGCCCGCGATTACTGGGCCGACGCCAAGGCAGCCTGGCATGCAGCCCATGACGGGACCGACCCGCCACCATCACCTCCGTCACCTCCGACACCGCCGAGCGACCCGGCCAAGGGGACCACCGAGAACGACACTTTTGTCGGCACTGGCGCGGCCGACAGCTATGATGCCCTGGCTGGCGACGACACACTGTGGGGCGGGGGTGGCAACGACGTGCTGACCGGTGGCGCCGGCGACGACACCTTCGTGTTTAACACGGCCTATGGCTCCGGCAATGTCGACACACTCACCGACTTCCACGCGGCTGATGACGCGCTTTATCTCGACAATGCCGTCTTCACCAAGCTCGGCCCCGGTTCCCTATCCAGCCCGACGCAGGTGAACTCGTCGTATTTCGAGTTGCGCGAACACGCCACCAGCAGCAACGATTACCTGCTCTACAACCAGACCACGGGCATTTTGTACTATGACCCCGATGGCTCGAAATCGAGCGACCAGGTGCAAATCGCCCAGCTAGTGGCCGGGGCGGCCCTGAGCTATCACGACGTGTTCATCATATGATCGCTCAAGCGATCGCACATGGCACTACGAAGCACGAGCGCGTCGCACGACGACGCGTTGCGTGTGGTGGCCCGAATTCCCGTTCCGCCGTCGCTCTGGCGGTCTGTACCCGATGTGGAATTCGTCCACTATGGCCGATCCGGTGCCATGTCTCTTCGGCAAGATCGCGCGGAACCTCATGGCGGTCTTCAACAATTCCTGTGTCAACCAGTTCGCTGAAGACGTCATAGATTTCTCCTGTCTGCGCCTGACTCCTCACACACGACAATCGCCGCAACCAGAATCCGGTTCTGCCTTCGAATCGCCGCGCGCAGTTCCGGTATCTTCGCCTCGTCGCGCTTCACGAACTCGATGAACATCATGTTCATGTTGTTGAAGACCAGTTCGCCCAGCGCCGGCCCGTCGATGTCGGCGCGCACCAGGCCAAGCGCCTGCAGCCGAGCGATCAGCGCGCGGATCTGCTCGGTCAGCGCCCGGTCGAGCCCGGTATAGGCTTGGCCGAACGGGCTGTCGGGCAGCTGCGTCGAGATCGCCATCGCTTGGCGCCACATCTCCTTGCTGAGATAGTGCAGCGAGTGCTCGACATAGATGCCGAGCAGCGTGTCCAGCGCATCGCCGACATTGGCCGGTGGGTTGGCGACGACGCCACGTCCGGCATTGAGCACCTCGTTGACCTCCAGCGAGACGATGGCGCCGAGGATATCGCCCTTGTTCTGGTAGTAGTTGTAGATCGTTCCGATCGACACTTCGGCCTGCGCGGCGATGGTCTCGATCTTGGCGCCCTCATAGCCGGTCTCTCGGAAAAGTGCCGCCGCCGCCTCGATGATGCGGCGGTGCCTGTCCGCCTTTTGCCTTGCCCGCAATCCGCTCATGAAAGCCTCTTGCCATGAAAACAGAATTGACTCAATTTTAGAATTGGTTCAATTTTTTGCAAGAAGCCACAAAGGCAAGGGAGAACACTCGATGTCCGCACACACCACGAATCCGCTTTCCACCCTGAAGAGCCATTTGCGCGCAGCATGTGCTGCGACGGCACTTTTGCTCGCGACGGGCGCTCAGGCCGCCGATCTCAACGCGCTGATCTGGTGCGACCATGCCGATCCGGCCCTGCTGCAGCCTTTCGAGGAGGCCAATGGCGTCAAAGTCAACGTCAAGGAATTCGAGGGCACCGGCGCCGGTCTCGCCATCGTAGAACAGTCGCAGCCCGGCGACTGGGACGTGATGGTGATCGACTCGATCGACGTGCCGCGCGGCGTCGAAAAGGGTCTGTTCGAGCCGCTGCCGGAAGACAAGCTACCGCTGGGCGACCTGTTCCCGCAGGTGAAGATGGACGGCTCGACCGTCGTCGGCGGCAAGCGCTACGGCATCACGGAAAAGTTCGGCTACAACACCATTGGCTTCAACAAGACCAAGGTCGATCCGGCCGACATGCAGTCGCTGGCCGCGCTCACCAGCGACAAATACAAAGGCAAGATCGCCATCTACGACTACTATTTGCCGGTCATCGGCATGGCCGCCTTGGCAATCGGCAAGAAGACGGCCGAACTCACCGAGGCTGACCTTCCCGCCATCAAGGCCGAGCTTCTCAAGATGAAAGCCAATGCCAAGCTGGTCGGCGAAGTCACCGCCAGCCAGACCGCTTTGGCCACCGGCGAGGTCGACATATTGGTCGGCGGCGGCGAATGGGTGACGGCGGGCCTCGCCAAGGAAAACCCGGCGCTCGACTTCTCGATCCCCAAGGAAGGCGCGGTGCTGTGGTCGCAGTCGCTCGCCATGTTCAAGGATTCCAAGAACAAGGACATGGCGCTGAAATTCATCCAGTACATTATGAGCCCGGAAGGCCAGGCGCGGCTTGCCACCTCCGCCTGCTATTGGGGCATGCCTTCAAATGCCAAGGCAGCACTGACCGACGACCAGAAGAAGATCCTGCGCTTTGACGAGCAGCCGGACTTCCTCGCCCGCGCCCAGTCCTACCCAGCGCCGAATGCCGATCTCGACAAGAAGATGCAGGACGTCTGGACCGAAATGCTGCAGGCGCAGTGATCGGCAGCCGGTGATGAGCACTGTCACCAACAGCGTGCGTGCCCTGCCCCGGGCGGGCCACGCCCTGCCCTGGGCGCTGGTCACGCCGGCGCTCGGTTGGACATTGCTGTTCTTCGTGCTGCCCTTCATCGCCATGGGGTTTTCCAGCCTCACGGCGCATGAAGGCGGCGGCTTCACTTTTGCCAACTACAGCCAGTTCTTCACCGATCCGTCCTACTGGCGCGCGATGGTGAACTCGCTGCAGGTGACGGCGATCGTCACCGTCGTCTCGGTGCTGCTCGCCTACCCCTTTGCCTGGATCCTCGCCGAACAGGTGCCCGAGCGCTGGCAGCGGCTGGCGCTGATGCTGGCCGTGCTGCCGTTCTGGACCTCCTATGTCGTGCGCTCCTATTCCTGGCTTTTGGTGCTGGCGCAGAACGGCGTCATCAACCGCACGCTGACCGGCCTCGGCCTGGTCGGCGAGCCGCTGCAGCTCGCCAACACCCGTTTCGCCACTGTCACCGGCTTCGTGCATTTCTTCGTCATGCTGTTGACGCTGACCATCTTCGCCAATCTGAAGCAGCTCAGCCCGAGCTATCGCAAGGCCGCCGCCGATCTCGGCGCCGGGCCGGTGCGCACCTTCCTTCATGTCGTGCTGCCGCTGACCCTGCCCGGCATCATGGTCGGCGCCTTTCTCACCTTCGTGCTCTGCATCGGCGACTACATCACGCCGCAGATTTTGGGCGGCAACAACGAGCTTTTGATGCCGCAGCTGGTGATGATGCAGATCGGCCGGCGCGGCGACTTCCCACTGGCGTCGGCGCTGTCGATCATCCTGATGGCGGTCGTCACAGTCGCCTACCTCGCCTGCGCCCGCTGGCTGAAGATCGAGCGGGCCTGAGATGCGCCGGATTGTCCGCATCGCCGCCTGGCTCTATGCCCTCGCCGTCTACGGCTTCATCTTTCTGCCGGTCATCGTGCTGGTGCTGTTTTCGCTGCAGGCGACGTCGTTTCCGATACCACCCTTCACCGGCCCGTCGCTGCGCTGGTACGACGCGGTGCTCTCCGACACCCGGCTGACCTCGGCGCTGGTCAATTCGCTGATCGTCGCCATCCTCTCCTCAGCTGCCGCCGTTACGCTCGGCTTCCTCTCCGCCTGGGGTTTTGCGCGGTTCACCCTGCCTTCCTCGGCGCTGCTGCGCGGACTGATCACGCTGCCGCTCACCGTCAGCTATCTCATCATCGGCATGGGGCTTCTGGTGCTGTTCAACTGGGCCGGCTTGCCGAAATCGCTGCTTGCCGCCGGCATCGGCCATGTCGTGATCAACCTGCCGCTCTGCTTTGCGATCATCTACAGCCAGATGGGCGACCATCAGATCAACATCGAACGCGCCGCGCGCGACCTCGGCGCGCCGGAATGGAAGGTGCTGCTTTTGATCACCGTGCCGGTGATGGCGCCGGCGATCTTCGCCAGCTTTTTCCTGTCGATGACCTTCTCCTGGGACGAATTCGTCATCTCCTTCCTGCTGACCCGCTTCGACACCACGCTGCCGGTGGAAATCTGGAACCTGCTGCGCTCAGGTCTCAACCCAAAGACCAACGCCGTGGGCTCCCTGGTCTTTGCCGTGTCCATCGTCCTGGTGGTGCTTTTTGAACTGACATTGCTGCGGAGAAAGCCGGCATGAGCGCGCCCCTGGTCGACATCAGCAATGTCTCGCATCGCTTTGGCCAGCACCCGGTGCTGAAGGACGTTTCGCTGAAAATCGAGCCCGGCAGCTACACCATCCTGCTCGGGCCCTCCGGCTCCGGCAAGACGACGCTGCTCTCCATCCTCGGCGGTTTCGTCACGCCGAGCGAAGGCAAGGTGTTCATCCGCGGCGAGGACTGTACCGCCGTGCCGCCGGCGAAACGCCCGACGACGACCGTGTTCCAGGACTATGCTCTGTTTCCACATATGAGCGTCGGCGCCAATGTCAGCTTTGGCCTGCGCATGCAGGGCGTTGATGGCCCGACACGGGCGGCAAAGGCGCTAGAGGCGCTGGCGCTGGTTGGGCTTGCGTCCGCCTTCGACAAGAAGCCGCATCAGCTCTCCGGCGGCCAGCGGCAGCGCGTTGCGCTGGCGCGTGCGCTGGTGATCGAGCCGGCGGTGCTTCTGCTCGACGAGCCGCTCGGCGCGCTCGACCTGAAACTGCGCCGGCAGATGCAGGACGAGTTGAAGGCGATCCAGAAGCGCGTCGGCACTGCCTTCATCCATGTCACCCACGACCAGGAAGAAGCGATGGCGCTGGCCGACCATTGCGTGGTGATGAATGACGGTCGCATCGAGGACGAAGGTCCGCCCGAGCGTGTCTATGCGCGGCCGGCGACGCGCTTTTCAGCCACCTTCATGGGCGAAAGCACAATCCTCTCCGGAACCGTGACGGAGGCGAAGAACGGGACAGTTACGGTCGCAACACCAGCAGGCCCGGTTTCGCTGCCCGGCACGCCGCCGGCCGGCGCGAAAGTCGCCCTCGCCATCCGGCCGGAGCATTTGGTCCTCGGCGAGGCTGGGGGCGATATTGCGCTCGGCACGGGGACGGTCAGCGACGTCGTCTTCCAAGGCAGCTTCAAACGCGTGTTGGCCGCCTCAACGCAGGATCCTGCGCTCCAGTTCATCGTCAAGGCTCCCGCCGCGGCGGCTGTCCAGCCGGGCGACACGATCGCCGTTTCATGCAACGCTGGCGACATCATCCTGCTGACGGACTGAGTATGGGCACGCTTCCGGTCATCGACGCTCCGGACTGGTACGAAACCATCCGCATGGGCGACGGCGTGACGCTGATCCACGAGCCGTGGATAAAGCCGTTCTTCCGCTGCAACATCTGGCATGTGCGCGGCCGCGACCGCGACCTGCTGTTCGACACCGGCCTCGGGCATTTCAGCCTGCGCTCCCACGTGCCGCTGGTGACGGAGCGAAAGCTCACTTGCGTCGCCAGCCACACGCATTTCGACCATATCGGCTGCCATCACGAATTCCCCGACCGCTGCGTGCATCGGGCCGAAGCAAAGATCCTCGCAGATCCGCGCAACGAATGGACGGTGGCCGACCGCTACGCCACCGACGAGATGTTCGATGGCATGCCGCAAGGCTGGGAGACGGCGCGCTACAAAATCCTGCCGGCGCCGGCCGACCGCCTACTGGAGAACGGCGATGTTGTCGATCTCGGCGACCGCGCCTTCGAGGTCATCCACACGCCCGGCCATTCGCCCGGCGGCATCGCGCTCTACGAAAACAGGACGGGCATCCTGTTATCCGGCGACATCATCTATGATGGCCCGCTGATCGACGATGTCTACCACTCGGTCGTTGATGACTATGTGGCGACGCTGCCCAACATGCGCGACCTCGACGTCTCGGTCGTGCATGGCGGCCATTTCCCGAGCTTCGGCAAAGTCCGCTACCGACAGCTGATCGAAGAGTATCTCGCGCAAAAGCGCCAGGCCGGCTGCCACCTGCTGCAGCCCAGATAGGCGGCCGCAACCCGATCTGTCACGCCAGATCGAAATGGCGCGGAAACGCCTGATGCAGCAGCATCAGCATGGTCTTGCGCAGCACATCGGATTGGCCCGCCGGCGGGTTGAGGTGATCCCAGAACCATGCGCCATGGACGAGATAGTTGAGGCTTTCAGCCAGCGTGTCCGGGTCGACCTCGGTGTAGCCGCCGCTGCGCTTGATTTCGATCAGCAGATCGCGCGCCTCGGCATTATAGCTGAGATCGCTGGGCAGGCCGATCTCGTTGTAGATCTGCATGCTCTTGCGGTCGCTGGAGAACACTACAAAGACCGAAACCCATTTCGGATGCTGCCGAGCAAACCGCTGCGCGCACTCGACCGCGCCCATCAACCGCTCGACCGGCGACAGGCCGGGCGCCCGTACCAGCGTCGCCCAAAGCTCGTCGTACCGATCGCTGAGATACTGCAGGACGGCGCGAAACAGGTTCTCCTTGCTGCGAAAATGGAACACCACCAGCGCGTTGGAGGAGCCGACATGCTCGGCGATGCGCTGCATGGTGACGCTGGCCAGACCTTCCTCGGCGATGAGGTCGATGGTGGCATCGATGATGCGCTGAACGCTCGCCTCGCCGCGTTCGCGCCGGCGGTCTTTCGGAGCGGCATCGTTCGCCGACCCCCTGCCCTCAGCCATCGCAACCCTGCGTTTCTCCGCTGCCGCGGTTGCCTTGCGTTCTGCCATTCTCATCCGGCCTTTTCGACCTTGCGGCCCGCGTCAGATGTCAAAGCGACGGGCGTGTCCCGGCACTCTCATACCATTGTCCCTGCGCCGTTTCATAGGCGAGAGCCGCCCGGAACACATCGGCGTCGCAATAGGTGCGGCCGACAATCTGGATGCCCGTCGGCACGCCATTCGCCGCCCTGCCCGATGGCATGGAGAGCACCGGACAACGGCTCATCATGTTGAACGGCGTCGTCATCACCCAGCCAAGCGACGGGTTCACCGGCTTGCCGTTGATCTCGACGCTGTCCCTGGTGTGGTCGAACTCCGCTGGCACCGCGGCAAGAGCGTTTGTCGGGCAGATCAGCACATCGTACTTTTCCAGCAGCGGGCCCAATGTCTGGTACATCCTGGCCGCGACCTCCAGGGTTCCAACATAGTCCGTCGCCTTCGACTTGCGCCCATCCTCGGCAAACTTCCGCGCATAGCTGGTCATGTCTTCGCCGTGCTCTTTAAGCAGCTGCGACAGCGAGGCGCCGAAGAGATGCTCGAGATAGGCAATGCCGGCCTTGAGCACCTCGTCACCCCAGCCCAGGTCGACTTCTTCGACCGTGGCGCCGAGCGACCGGAACACATCGCATGCGGCAAGCGTGTTCCTGTGCACATCGGCATCCACCTCGAAAGAACCGAGGTCCATCGAGAAACCGATCTTCCAGCCCTTGATCGGCTTGTAGTCGAGCGGCAGCCGCAGCTTCGGGCGCAGCGTCGCGATGTCGAGCGGGCTTGGCCCCGCCATGACGTTCTGCAGCAGGATCGCATCTTTGACGTTCCGCGCCAGCGGTCCGGTATGGCAGTAGAAATCAAGATTGAACGGCGGCTCGTCCGGATTGCGCCCATAGGGCGGCTTGAAGCCGACGAGACCGCAGGCCGACGCCGGAATGCGGATCGATCCGGCAATGTCCGAACCGGTGGCGATCGAGGATGTGCCCGCGGCCAGCGTCGCCGCTGCCCCGCCGGACGAACCGCCCGGCGTGAAATCCGGATTCCACGGATTGCGCGTGACGCCCCATCGTCTCGACCAGGTAACGCCGGCGCAGCTGAACTCGGGCGTCGCCGTGCGGGCATGCACGATGCCGCCTGCCTTGATGACGCGCTCGTTCATCGTTGATGTATGCTCGCCGACGGCGTCTTTCGTCAGCAGCGAGCCATGCGATGTCGGCCTGCCCTTGATGTAGCTTTCATCCTTGATGCCGATGGGCAGGCCTTCGAGCGCGCCGGTCCTGGCGCCCCTGGCGTATTTGGCCTCGGCTTTTCTAGCCAGATCCATGGCCTCGTCGAAATGCGTGAAGGTAAAACAGTTGATCGCCGCCTTGGTCGCCTCGGCGCGTTCGATGGTCGCCTGCATCAGTTCGACGGGCGAAAGCGTCTTCGCTTTGAACTGCCGCAGCGCCTCGCTGGCCGGCATGTAGCAAAGGTCGAGATCGGTCATGGAAGTCTCCTGCGATCCTCGGATCGCCTTTGGGCTTGATGGTCGAGAAATGGCCGCGCCGCGTGTCGCGGCGCGGGGAAACTGGGGTCAGCTATTTCTGCAGATCGGTCCAGATTTTCGTGTAGAGCGCCTGCACATCCGGCGAGCAGGTCGGCATGAACTTGCCCTTGGCGGCGAATTCCGCCGGAACATCCACCTCCGGCGCGCCCTTCATGTCGGCCGGCATAAAGGCTTCCGACCCCTTGATGCCGTTGGCGTAGCGGGCGAAGGCCGAAATCAAGGCGGCGTTCTCAGGATCCATGATGAAGTTCTGGAACAGTTTTGCGTTCTCGACATTCTTGGCGTCCTTGAGGACCGCGACATTGTCCATCCAGATTGGATAGCCTTCCTTCGGATAGCCGTAGACGATCTTGTCGTTCTGTAGCCGCTGGCGCAGCGAAATGCCGTTCCAGTTGACGCCGGCCGCGATGTCGCCCTTGCCCAGCCCGTCGACCGCGCCGTAGTCGAACGAGAGCCATTTCGCCTTCGCCTCGACCAGTTTGTCGCGCACCTTCTTCAGCACCTGCTTGTCGTCGGTGCAGTACTCGCCTCCTTCATAGGAAATGGCGAGGTACATGATGTCGCCCATTTCGGGCACGACGTTGATCTTGCCGACCAGCTCGGCCGGCGGATCGAGGAAGATGGCGGACGTGTTCACGTCGCCGGAATAGACGGATTTGTTCACCGACATGCCGGTTGTACCCCACTGCCACGGCACGGTGTATTTGCGGCCCGGGTCGAACGGGACGTCGACCCACTTCGGATCGACGTTCTTGAAATTCTCCATTGTTTTGGGATCGGTCTCCAGCAACAGCCCTTCGCTGATCCAGATCGGAACGACGCTGGCAGAAGGCACGACAATGTCGAAGCCGGCGCCGCCCTGGCGGATCTTGGCAAGTGCTGTGTCGTTGGAATCGAAATCGGTGACGGTGACCTTGACCTTGTAGGTCGCCTCGAATTTCTTGATCAGGTCGGGGCTGGTGTAGTTGCCCCAATTGTAGATGTTGAGCTCGCCGTCGGCGCGGGCCGCGCTGGTGACAGTCAGCAGCGACAGCCCGACGGCCGTCGCGGTCAGTTTCCAGTTCATGCTTCTTGCTCCCATTGTTGGGACCGGCGGCAATGCGGGCCTCAGGTCCGTTTCCTGCTAACGAAAAAGAAAGCCGTGACGATGCCGATCGACAGCGCCAGGAAGGCCGTCGAGATCGCGTTGATCTCGGGTGTAACGCCGCGGCGGATCTGGCCGAGCATGAAGGTCGGCAGCGTGTCCTGGCCGCCCGATTTGACGAACTCGGTGATGACCACGTCGTCCAGCGAGACGACGAAGGCGAGCATCAGCCCTGCCAGAATGCCCGGCCAAAGCAGCGGCAAGGTCACGTGCCGGAAGGTCTTCCATTTCGTCGCATAGAGATCGGCGGCCGCCGTCTCGAGCGACAGATCCATGCTTTCGAGCCGCGCCCGGATCGGCAGATAGGCGAACGGCACGCAGAGGGCGGTGTGGGCCAAGATCAGGTAGCCGAGGCCCGAATAGCCGGTCCAGATCTTGATGCGTGAGAACACGATCAGCAGCGCCACCGCGGTGACGATCTCCGGCACCATCAGCGGCTGGTTGATGAAGGCGTATTTGAACGTCAGTCCCCGGTATGGCTTGGTCCGGGTCGTCGCCAGCGCCGCCATCGTTGCCGAGATCGTCGCCAGAATTGCGGCGACAGCGGCGATCTGGAACGAGCGGATCGAGGATTCGATCACCAGCGAATTGTTCCAGGCGGCATGGAACCAGCGCAGCGAAAAGCCCTTCCAGATCGCGAGCGACTCGTTGTCGTTGAAGGCGTAGACCACCAGCGTGGCGATCGGCAGATAGAGTAGGAAGAAACACATCATCGCCATGGAGGCGAAGCCTGTCTGCCGCCGGACGTCGAAGCGGTCAGCCATGACTGCCATCCGATCTGGTTGTGTTGCGGACGTAGAACAGCAGCGCGACCATCACGATCGCCATCAGCGCGATCGACAGCGCCGCGCCGAGCGGCCAGTTCCGCCCCTGGCCGAATTGCAGCTCGATCAGATTGCCGATCATCAGATTGGTGCCGCCGCCCAAGACACGCGGCGTTACATAGGCGCCGAGCGAAGGAATGAAGACGAGGATCGAGCCGGCGACGATGCCCGGCGTGACCAGCGGGATGATAATGCGCCGCAGCACCTGCAGTCGCGTCGCATAGAGGTCGTAGCCCGCCTCGACCAGGCGGAAGTCGATCTTCTCCATGCTGGCATAGAGCGGCAGCACCATCAGCGGCAGGAACACATAGACCATGCCGGCGAGTACGGCGAAGTTGGTGTACATGAGCTGGACGGGGTGATCGGTGATGCCAAGCGCTTGCAGCACCCAATTGACGATGCCGTCATTGCGCAGCACCTCCTGCATGGCGAAGGTGCGGATCAGAAGGTTCGTCCAGAACGGGATGGTGATCAGGAACAGCCAGATATCGCGGCGGTGTTCGGGCCGCGTCGCGATGAAATAGGCTGTCGGAAAGCCGAAGATCAGGGTCAGGATCGTGGTCATCGCCGATAGCGACACCGAGCGCCAGAAGATCGACAAATGCGCGCTGGCAAGCGACAACGTGTCGTCGAAAACGTCACGCTCGAGCAGCACGCTTACCCAGGCGTCGGTCGAGAACTGCCACTTCACATCGCCGTAATTGCCGGGCGTGAGGAAGGAATAGACGACCGCGGTCAGCAGCGGCCCAAGCGCCGCGAGGAAGACGATCAGCAGCGCCGGGGCTGAAAGCAGCCAGCGCGATCGGATATCGTCGCGCTCGGCCTTGTTGGCGATCTCTTTCGCGCTCGCCATCGGCCCTAATCCTTCAACAGCTGCGCGGCTTCATCGCCGATCGAAATGCCGACCTTGTCGCCGGCTTCAAAGCCGCAACTGGCGCAGCGCGAATTCTGCTGACGCACGATGAAAGCCTCGCCGCCGTCCAGCCGGACATGGATATGCGTGTCGGTGCCGAAATAGACGACGGTCTCGATCGTGCCGGCCAGATCGCCGGTGCTCTTGACCAGCCTGGCATGCTCGGGCCGCACCATCAGCGTCGCCGTGCTGCCCGGCTGAAAGTCTTTGGCAGCGGTTGCGCAGATCCTCGCGCCCGAACTCAAGACGATCCGCGCATGGCCGTTCCCTGCACTCTCGATCGTGCCGGTCAAAAAATTCGTCTCGCCGATGAAGTCGGCGACGAAACGCTCGGCCGGGCGGTCGTAGACATCCCATGGCGTGCCGACCTGCAGGATGTTGCCCGACGACATCACGGCGATGCGGTCAGACATTGTCAGCGCTTCTTCCTGGTCATGGGTGACGAAGATGAAGGTGATGCCGGTCTCGTGCTGCAGCCGCTTCAGCTCGATCTGCATTTCCTTGCGCAGCTTGTAGTCGAGCGCCGAGAGCGGCTCGTCGAGCAGCAGCACTTTGGGCTGCGGTGCGAGTGCCCGCGCCAGCGCCACGCGCTGCTGCTGGCCACCTGAGATCTGGCTGGTGCGGCGATTCCTCTGCTCCTGCATGTGGACGAGCTTGAGCATCGCATCGACACGGGCAGCGATCTCGGCCTTCGGCTTGCTGAGCATCTTGAGGCCGAAGCCGATGTTCTCGGCGACCGTCATGTGCGAGAACAAAGCGTAGGACTGGAACACGGTGTTGACCGGCCGCTTGAATGGCGGCAGCGGCGCGATGTCCCGGCCATGCAGCAGGATCTCGCCATCGGTCGGATAGTCGAAGCCGGCGATCAGCCGCAGAAGCGTGGTCTTTCCGCAGCCGGACGGGCCAAGCAAGGTGAAGAATTCATTCTCGCGGATCGAGACCGAGACGTTGTCGAGCGCTTTGACCGCGTCCTGGCCGGCTCCCTGAAAAATCCTGCTGACGCCCTTCGCCTCAACGGCGGGCCGGATGGCTGTCAAGATGTTCCCCTTTTTTGGTGGCCATTCACCGGCGACCCAGCTGACCAACTCAATTCTCGCCATCAGGGATAACTATGACTAAACATACAGTCAATATCTTTTTGAGCGAGAGTCTGTCAGGCGACCGTTGACGATGCGGATCAGTGGGCGAGCAACCATTGGCGCGCCTTGTAAGCACGCTTCCCCGAAAGGCGCTTGTGAGGCCGGGCTTTGGTGCTAGACGCTATGTCTGGATCTCGGCCGGTCAAAGCCCTGTCGCGGCCGCTTCGGAAATGAGAACAGGCGATGGCACGAAAAATTCTGAAGAGAACCGTCGATGCGATCAATGCAAGCAGCTTCGTCGGCAAGGCGAAATCCATTCGCGACAAATTATCCTATCGAATATACCAGGCCAAGGCAGCGAGCCGTGGGCGGGAATTCTCGCGCCATTTGCAAAAATCCGGATTGTCCAGGGTTTGCTTTACCATCGCCTTCAACACGCCTTGGGTCATCGATGCCTTGACCAGGGCATGGCAGATCCATTCGCCGGGATTGTCGCTCGTGGTCGTCGACAATTCGTCCAGCGATGCGGCGAGAAAATCGATTGAACGCATCTGCTCGGCAAGAGGCGTACCTTACCTCGGCTTGCCCAACCGTCGTGAGCGCCATTGGTCGCGCTCGCATGGGACGGCTCTGACCTGGGTGTTTGACAACATCGTCAGGCACCTTCGGCCGGAATTCTTTGGATACATCGATCACGATTGCTTCCCGGTCGCACCCTTCGATATTCCCGCGCGGATGGAAGGAAAGGTCGTTTATGGTCTCAAGCTGCCTGCCAACGAGAACTTTCGTTACAAGCCAACTGTAGACGATCCCAAATGGCATCTTTGGGGAGGCTTCTGCTTCTTCCGCTTCGCGGCCGTCGAGGGACTGGATCTGGATTTCGGGCCGCGCATGGAACTTGGGCTGGACACCGGCGGCGGCAACTGGCTGCCGCTCTATTCGCGCCTGGCGGAAGCAGACATTTCAGCCGCGGTCGAAGAACCCGCTGCTGTCGTGCTGGCTGGCGAACGCAGTGAGCATCATCAGATGTTTGACGCCGCTTTCTTTCATGTCGGAGGCTCCTCCTACGCCGACAAAAAAACCCGCCATCACCGCACCGCGCAGCATCGCGAACTGTTGCGCGACTATGTCTGGGAAACCTACCTCGGCGGCGCTCAGAACCGGATTGCCAGCGATTCCTGATCCGGTATCGACTGCCGCGGATGAACGGCGCCTCTGGATTTTCGAGACCTGCAACATTACAGACGCAAAATGCAAGAGTTCCCATCCGACAAGGTCCTTGTCCGCGTATGCCACGTCAAACAAGGCTACGAGGACCGGGAGCGCCATATCCTGAAGGAGTTTGGCCGGCGCGGCGTGCCGGTCCATTTCTTTCTCGATTGGGACATCGCAGATATCACGGACGAGACCAGGGCATCCTTTGTTGGATCGGACAAATTGCGGCCGTCCGAAGTCTCGCTTGCCCTGAAGCAGGTCGGCATATGGCGGGAGTTTCTCGAAACGGACAAGCCGTTTTGCCTGGTGTTCGAGGACGATGTGTTCCTTGACGCCGACTTCGTCGGCAAACTGGGCGAGTGCATTGCCGAGTTCGGCAGTCCGGAGCGGAAGGCTGTCGTCTATCTCGGCAGCGGCAGCAACTATTATGTGCCTCGATGGAAGCTGCGGAAGGGCCAGAAACTCTATCCGGGGCTCCATGCGCGCTGCGCCGATTCATACCTGATCACGCGCCCGGTCGCCAAAGCCAGGCTCGATTGGTTGGCCGAGCACAGACTGTCAAAGCCGATCGACCATCAGATTGAACATATCGATGAGAAGCTGGGCATAGAAATGCTCTGGTTCGAGCGGCCGATCGTTGAACAGGGAAGCCAGAACGGCGCATTCCAAAGCTCAGTCGCGGGCTCGGCTCGTCACTTGTGGCTGAAACGGATCAGCTGGAGTTGGAAGAAAGCCAGCCGGCGCTTCTTCGGTCACAACGCGCGCGGCTAAGCGCCTGAATTCACGCGAGTGGTCGCATCCCTCGCCAGACCCTCTTTAGCCCAGCTTTTGGAATGTTCCGATGGATGTAACTCTGGCTCCGATGGGTCAACCGTTTGGCGCCGTGATTGCGCATGTAGGCGTCGACGCGCTTTTCGAATAGCTCATCGGCATAATCTGGGTATCGTTCAGAGGCAGGGTGGCGCTCGCCATAGATCGGGGCCCTGAATACAGAGAGCTTCGCCAGATAGCATTGATCGGAAAAGCCAAATCCGATCAGGAAGTCGCCGGCCGCATCGAAGCTCTCGGCTTTGGCCTCTTTGTATCGATCGTTCCAACAAAGGTTGGCCGTAACGAGATCGTCACGTGACTGCATGAGGTCGATGGCCGGTTCGATCCAATTGTATCGGCGCTTTGGATAGGAGTCGCTGGCGAAGTGAAGCAGATAGTCTGCCTTGCTGGCATACAGCCCAACCAATTCGCAGATCGAATAGACGTAGCCCCGACCGAATGACGCCTTATCAATGTCGAAGAACGCCAATGCTGCAGCCGCATGGTCTTCTGCGAACAGATACTCATCCAGGGCGCCGGCTTTGACAACTGCTTTGGCTGCGGCCTCGACAGGCGCGCGGGCAGAGACGTTGTTGATGATCACGCGCCGTTTTGAAAATGGATAAACGCAGCGATCCACCACAGCGCGAAGATAGGCCGGTTTGAGAACGATCTCCCAGTCATTCTCGTAGCATTTCGTCTCAAAATCGGCTGTCACAGCGCTTCCTACTCGCCGCCCTAAGTGGTGTGCGGGTGTCAATCATTTGGCTGAACGGTGACCGCGAAAGCTTTGAAGAACCTTCCGGAGCGATTTCACCCTGACCGGTTGCACGAGTGCCATTGAGGATGTGATGGCAGCCTGCCGACGGCCCTGCGGTTTCTTCTCGAAAACAATGACGCTGTCATAAATTGCGATACAGTCGGTGGATCGGGTAAAGTCGCTGACCGGTACCCCACCACCAGTGTATGTCGCATTCAGCTCGTCGATCTTGTCTTTGACGAACTCGATGAATGTTCCGGCGCGCTTTAGACCTCCCTCATACTCGCCCTCATAGGCGGTGTGGAGATCCTCTACCAGATAGACGCCATGGGGCTTTACCTTGCCGTAGAGGAGTTCGAAGCTCTTCATGACGTGGCGCATGATATGACTGCCGTCATCGATCACAATGTCGAAATCAGTGTATTTGGCGACAACCTGATCGATCAGTGCCGGGTCATCCTGGCTGCCGATGAAGATGTCTATGCCGTCTGCCTCGTGTTTCTTGCACTCGGGGTCGATATCAATGCCGACAATGCGTGCGCCTTCGCCAAAATACGCTTTCCACATCTGAAGCGAGCCACCACCGGAAACACCAATCTCAAGAACCTTTGGCGACGCGCCTCTGAAGCGCTCGAAATGACGTTCGTAAATGTCGAAGTAATGAAACCACTTATGGAGAACCTTGTCGCCGTTGCTTAGATAGTACCGCTGTAAAAATCCGTCATTAGCCATGCAACTATCCCCCCATAAGTTTCTTCAAATATTTCAAAGGCTTGATAGATTTCCGGCGCGTCAGGCGATCATGATGCCTCCTTACCGTCGTCAATTGGTCCTTATAACGCTGTACCGCCTCCTGGGCGCCAGTCAGTTGCCTCCTCGTATCTCCTTCGGCCGACGGATTTGACCTGAGCTCAAGTTCCGAATCCTGGAAGGCAACGCGAACTGGCAACAAATCTGCCACCTGAGTAACTGTCGACCGGTAGACATCGAACAAGGACCGGTCCTCGACAAGCTGTTTGAGGTAGGGATCAGTCAGGCTGTTGGCCCCTACAAAGAGCACACCCAGGCCGTGCGAATGGGTAAATTCCAACGATGGAAATCTTGGTTTCAATTCCTCCCAGAGACGCCAGACGCCAAAGCCTCGATCGCGTCCAGCCGTGTCATGAAGCAGGATAACCCCCCTATCGCTCATGACCGGCAGCCAGTTTTCGTAGTCGTGTTTGACCCCCTCATATGTATGCAGTCCGTCAATATGAAGCATATCCACTGGGTTCGCGGTAAACTTCTCTCTCGCCTGGTCGAACGTCGACCGGAGCAAATGGACGCCGTCGAAACATCCGTCTACGAATGCCAGAAGATCGGCGTATATTTGGTCGCCTTCATAACCACCGGCATGCGCGTCACCCTCCCAGGTGTCCACTCCCCATAGTTCTGTTTTCAGATCATAAGCTTGCGTAGCCGTCGCGGCAGCAATCAGGCTGGCACCATAGTGGACACCAAGGTCAACGTAGCTGGAGGGCTTCAAATTTCTGAATAGTACGAACAGGAAGGGAATATGACCTTGCCATGCCGTAACCGGCAGCTTTCGAGGCAGCGAAAAGAGGGGGGTTATGTATCTCTCTTGCACCACGACAGGTTCGAGGGAGCGGGGTTGGATATCGTCAAGTTTCTCGGCCTTGGGCTCAGATCTACGCCGCATCGAATTGAGATCCTCTGTTGCCGCCGTGGAAGACGCTCGCTGAAATGATACCCGATCGCTCGCGGACTGGTCTTAACGACCTTTTTGCGTTCCACAACCCACGTGTTTGCGTTCTATAGCCCACTTGGCTCCGGCAGCCTCGGCCAAACGGCAGCTGGCCAGAGGACTGCACGAAAATGACGATCGGAGGTGCGGCAACGCCAGGGCGAACTCAGCAGCCGGCAGATCGACCGCGCCACGTTCTTTCTTAAAAGGGCTAGTCAGTGAATTCCGCCGTAGTCAGAAGCGGCGCAGCAAAAAACTTCAGGGCTGGGTGAGAACGACGGACAACTCGAGGCTGCCCTTTCGCTTCCTTCGCCTATCCGGCGTCAATGATCACCGGATTTGCGAACCTACAGCGCCTTTTGCGGACAGGGCATGCCGGCGGCATCGCCGCAGCGCGAGGCGGTGGGCTGAGGCCGGATGCTCATTTCTTCGGACTGGCGCACCAGTTCGGAAAAGACGAGCGCAAAGCTTCCCAGCATCAGGAAGACGATGATCATTCGGGTAACCGGCAATAGACAGATCTCGACTGCTGGCCCCACGCCGCCCATCCACTGCCGGCTAACATGATCGATCCGGCTTTACGAGAGCTTAAGTTCCGTCTTAACCATCACATTCCCTTGTTCCGCGACACGAAGCGCGAGCGGTCATGTCCACGGTGCCGCATCGAGGCCCGGCCTCCCTTTGCAGATGCGGGTGGCCCATGCTACCCCGGCGCAGGCGCGGCCCGGCAGACCGGTCGCCGCCAATCGGTCGTCGCCAATCGGTCTTCATCGGGGAACCATGAGCAAAGCCGCCAGCCGTCTCGCCTTCGTTTCCTCCGACACGGCCGACGCCAAGGCGGCGCTGGAAAACCTGTCGGCGCGCTATGGCCAGACTTCGGTCGAAGACGCCGAGATCGTCGTTGCACTTGGCGGCGACGGCTTCCTGCTGCAGACCCTGCGCGACACGATGAGCACGGGGAAGAAGGTCTACGGCATGAACCGTGGCACCATCGGCTTCCTGATGAACGAATACCGCGCCGGCGGCCTCGTCGAGCGCATCGCGGCGGCCGTCGCCGAGACCATCCGTCCGCTGGAGATGCTGGCGCTCACGCATGCGGGCGAAACGGTTTCGGCTCTCGCCATCAACGAGGTCGCGCTGTGGCGGCAGTCCTACCAGACGGCCAAGATCCGCATCACCGTCGACGAGCAAATTCGGCTGGAGGAATTGAACTGCGACGGCGTCATGATCGCCACGCCCGCCGGCTCGACCGCCTACAATCTGTCCGCGCACGGACCGATCCTGCCGCTCGATGCGCCGCTGCTGGCGCTGACCCCGGTCAGCCCGTTCCGCCCGCGCCGCTGGCGTGGTGCGCTGCTCTCCAACAAGGCGACGGTTCGCTTCGACATTCTGGAGCCGGAAAAGCGGCCGGTGAACGCCGCCGCCGACCATACCGAGGTGAAGGCGGTGGCCTCGGTCACGGTGCGGGAATCGCCGACGGCGACAGCAACATTGCTGTTCGATCCCAATCATTCGTGGAACGAACGCATCCTGGCGGAACAATTCCGCTATTGAGCCGGCGCAACGACCGGACCTCGATTAAGCATCGCGATTAAGGTTACGTCTTCACAATCGTAGCATTCCGGCCCGTTTCTGTTGACAAATCGCGGGCTTGCGCCTAATCGCATTACCGATCTTGCAGGCGCGCAGCGCTTGCCGCGACGGATGCCGTTGCGCTTCCCCGAACCAGCCAAAGACATCAAGACTTGTCCTCAGACACACAGACCGCTCAAGAAGCGTTGACTTTTTCGGACCTCGGCCTGTCGCCGAAGGTCCTTTCCGCAGTCACCGATGCCGGCTACACGCTGCCGACTCCGATCCAGGCCGGCGCCATTCCGCACGCCTTGCTCGGCAAGGATATTTTGGGCATCGCCCAGACCGGCACCGGCAAGACGGCATCCTTCGTGTTGCCGATGCTGACCCGGCTTGAAAAAGGCCGCGCCCGCGCCCGCATGCCGCGCACGCTGATCCTCGAACCAACGCGCGAACTCGCCGCGCAGGTGGAGGAGAATTTCATCAGATACGGCAAGAACCATAAGCTCAACATCGCGCTCTTGATCGGCGGCGTCTCCTTCGACGAGCAGGACAAGAAGCTGGAGCGCGGCGCCGACGTGCTGATCGCGACGCCCGGACGCCTGCTCGACCACCGCGAGCGCGGCAAGCTCTTGCTCAACGGCGTCGAGATCCTCGTCATCGACGAGGCCGACCGCATGCTCGACATGGGCTTCATCCCCGACATCGAGCGCATCTGCGAGATGATCCCGTTCACTCGGCAGACGCTGTTCTTCTCGGCGACGATGCCGCCCGAGATCACCAAGCTCACCGAAAAATTCCTGCACGCACCGGTGCGCGTCGAGGTTTCCAAGGCCGCCTCCACCGCCACCAGCATCATCCAGCGCCTGGTCAAGTCAGGCTCAAAGCCCTGGGACAAGCGCGAGACGCTGCGCAATTTGATGAAGGCCGAAGATGCCGAGTTGAAGAACGCCATCATCTTCTGCAACCGCAAGGTCGAGGTGTCGGAACTGTTCCGCTCGCTGCTGAAGTATGATTTCGACGCCGGCGCCCTGCATGGCGATATGGACCAGCGCGCGCGCATGCAGATGCTGGCCAATTTCCGTGACGGCAAGCTGCGCTACCTCGTCGCTTCGGACGTCGCCGCGCGCGGCCTCGACATCCCCGATGTCAGCCATGTCTTCAACTACGACGTGCCGATCCATGCCGAGGACTATGTCCACCGTATCGGCCGCACCGGCCGCGCCGGGCGCTCGGGCAAATCCTTCACCATCGCCACCAAGTCGGACACCAAATACATCGACGCCATCGAGCGCCTGATCGGCAACAAGATCGAGTGGCATGACGGCGACCTGTCGACGGTCGTCGCCAGCGAGGGCGAGGACGAAGCACCGCGCCGTGGCCGTGGCGCCCCGCGCCGCGCCGGCCGCAAGGACGACGACCGCAAGGAAAAGGGCGAGCGCAGGCCGCGCGAACGTCACGCCAAGCCCAGCGAAGCAGCGCCACCGGAAGCGGCGCACGATGAACAGCCAGTCGCGGCCGAGGCCACGGTTGCCGACATCGGCGAGCGCCGGGCGCGCAAGGAAGCGATCCGTTCGGAAAACACCGAGCGCAAGGCCGACCGCAACGAGCAGCGTACGCCGGAGCGTGGCGATTCGAGGCCGCAGCGCGACAACCGCCCTGCCCGCCACCGCCAGGAAGACAATGACGCCACCGTCGGCTTCGGCGACGACATGCCCGCCTTCATGCGGATCGTCGCCAAGGTCTGATCGTCCAGGTTCGATCCACAAACAAAAACGGCCCCTTGCGGGGCCGTTTTCATGTACAGCGTTATATGGCTCAGGTGAGCGGCGAGAGCTGGATCTCGACGCGCCGGTTCTGGGCACGGCCGGCCGATGTCGCGTTGGACGCGATCGGGCGGGTCTTGCCGAAGCCGGTGACGGCGAAGCGGCGCGAATCGACGCCCTGGCCGGACAGATAGTTGGCGACCGCCAGCGCGCGGCGCTGCGACAGATCGAAATTGTGTTCGTCGCCGCCGGTCGAATCGGTGTGGCCGAACACGTCGACCGTGGTCTGGCGGAACTTGTTCAGCACCAGCGCCACCGAATTCAGCACCTGATAGAAGCCCGGCTTCACCGCGTCCTGATCAACGTTGAAGGTGATGTCGGACGGCATGTTTAGGATGATCTGGTCGCCGGTGCGCGTGACGCTGACGCCGGTGCCCTGGAGCTGGCGGCGCAGTTCCGCCTCGTTCTGGTCCATGGTGGCGCCGATGGCGCCGCCGGCAAGCGCACCGATGCCGGCGCCGATCAGCGCGTTGCGGCGGTCGTTGCCGCCGGCAAGCAGGCCGATTCCCGCACCGGCCAGCGCGCCAAGGCCGGCGCCGGCTGCCGTGTTGGAGACCTTCTGCTCCCCGGTGTACGGATCGGTTGTGGTGCAAGCGCTCACGAGCACAGCCGTCGCCACGACGACGAGCACAGTCTTTTTCATAAGATCGTCCCTCTTCAAACCGCAGCCGTTGCAGCCGCGCATATAAGCCCTTCCCCGGGACTTGTAGCATGAAATACGGCGAAAAACGGAACGGGGAAAGTGCCGATCAAGGCTTTTCCAGGTTCAATTGCACGCCGCCGCGCCAAGCTGTTCGAGACCGTTTACCAGAGGTTCCTGCCGTCGATGACGACCACCTCGACCTTGTCGAGGTCGAACTCGTCGAACAGGCGCGAATTCACGCTGATCTTCGGATTGTCGAAATCCGGCTCGCCGCTCGACCAGTCCGGCGTTTCGGTGAAGGTGCCGCAACCGCATGTGGCGCAAAATCCGTGCTTTATGGTTTTTGACCCCCAGCGGTAGAAAGAAACGTTTTCAGGCGGGCTGGTGAGCTTGAATTGCGAGGGAACGTAGTAGGCCCAGAGCGAGCCACGCTTCGAGCAGAAGGAGCATGTGCATTGCGTCACGGTCTCAGGCGTTTGCGAAACCTCGAATGTCGTCGCCTTGCAGTGGCAGCTTCCCTTGATGGTCATGAACGAGTTCCTCTCCGTTGCCCGCCCCCCGCGGCAAAAGGCAACATAAAGAAGCGCTCCTGACAACCGCCTGTCGGCAGGCTTGCATACCTGCCGCACCCAAGCCAAATCTCGAAGTCCTCGCGCCGACCCCGGGGCGCGACTGCCTTAGTATGAGCGTGGCGGCACGAACAGGCAGATCGTCTTGCCTGCGTCGAGCCCGGCCTGGTGCGCACACCAGTGGAAATCGCCGTCAGGGCTGTCCTTGACGCGCTTGTCGCTCATCGGAACAATCTCACCCGTGCCGGCGATCACGTAGCCCTCGGGCCTTTCCAACACTTCGCCCGTATGCGTGGTACGGCAATCGTAGTTGGCACAGCAGGCGAACGGATAGCTCCAGCCCTGCGGCAGCGTCGCGGTGGGCTTGGCATCGTGCGCGAAAGCAGGCGCCGTCAGCACTGCCATCGCGGCGGTTGCGAACAGGGAACACAGAAGTCGGCCAGCCGGTTGAACGGCAGCGGCCGATCGAATTGTGGCAGCAGACATGGAAATGTTCCTTTCAAACGAGCCCCAAGCGTTTCGCTTGCCCGTTCCCAGAACGTGTCTTCCCAGTGGCCGGATCGTCAGGTCGCAGATATGCCGCGTCCGGCCATAAATGCTTTTGGTCTCTCAGCCCGAATGCTGGGCTGATTCCTTGGTCGGCGCAAGGAATTGCTGAGCGCACAGTGCCGCAGCCCAGCGCCGACATCTGCCATACGAAATGGTGCGCCGGCTTGGTTAACGAGCGGTTAACGCAGCCTGCGGCCAAGGATTGCTCAACGAAATACGCAGCCGCTGGTTCCACCTACCCGCCGGCGGAAGCTCAGTTCACATGCTCCTTATACTGCGGCAGGTCGTCGGTGACTGTGAACCATTTCGCCTTGGAATCGACGAAGATGTGGGCCGTCGGGCGGATGCTCGGATCGTCCACCAGAGTTCCCATGGCGACATGGACGTACGCGCCTTCGCGCACCACCGAATAGAGCAGCGAGCCGCACTGCCCGCAATGTGCATCGTGGCCGCTCTCCTCGCCGAAGATCAGCAGCCTGTCACCGCCTGCAGTCAGGCGGAACTTCTCGCGCTCGATGCCGGCGAAAGGCTTGAAGGCCGAGCCTGTGGTGCGCCGGCAGTTCGAGCAATGGCAGTTCGCCGCATAGACGAATTCATCCGCCACCTCGTAGTGAACGGCGCCGCAAAAGCATTTTCCGGCAAGTGTGCGAGTCACCGGCTCCTCCCTCTCTAAGGCGCTCAGGGTGTGTTTAGATTCAGGTCAGGTCGAGTCGAAAATGGTGGGATTCCGAGAACCGGAGCGGAGCGGACATTCAGGTCCGTGAGCACCGGAAGCGCAGGAAACCGCCATTTGCAGGCCGGCCTCACCTGAATATGAACATACCCTAGTCGAGGTCCGCCACCGCTTCGCCGGCCCCGCCCTCGATGCGCTGCGACAGCGAGGCCTCCATGAAATCGTCGAGATCGCCGTCGAGCACGCTCGACGGGCTGGTGCTCTCGACGCCGGTGCGCAAATCCTTCACCAGCTGGTAGGGCTGCAGCACATAGGAGCGAATCTGGTGGCCCCAGCCGATGTCGCTCTTCGACGCCTCGGTGGCGTTCGCCACCGCTTCGCGCTTCTTCAGCTCTTCCTCGTAGAGGCGCGAGCGCAGCATCTCCCAGGCCTTGGCCTTGTTCTTGTGCTGCGAGCGCTCGGCCTGGCAGGCAACCGCGATGCCGGTAGCGATATGGGTGATGCGGACCGCGGAATCGGTGGTGTTGACGTGCTGGCCACCGGAGCCGGACGAGCGATAGGTGTCGATGCGGACATCGGATTCCGAAACGTCGATCTCGATCGTGTCGTCGATGACCGGATAGACCCAGACGCTGGCGAAGGAGGTGTGGCGGCGCGCATTGCTGTCATAAGGCGAAATGCGCACTAGGCGGTGGACGCCGGATTCCGTCTTCATCCAGCCATAGGCGTTGTGGCCTTTGATCAGCAGCGTGGCGGACTTGATGCCGGCCTCTTCGCCGTCGTGCACTTCCAGCACTTCGACCTTGAAGCGGCGCCGTTCCGCCCAGCGCGTGTACATGCGCAAAAGCATCGAGGCCCAGTCCTGGCTCTCGGTGCCGCCGGCGCCGGCATGGATTTCGAGATAGGTGTCGTTGGCGTCCGCCTCGCCCGACAGCAGCGTCTCGACCTGGCGGGCCTTCGCCTCGCCTTGCATCGAGCGCAATGACGCTTCGGCCTCGGCGATGACGCCCTCGTCGCCCTCTTCCTCGCCAAGCTCGATCAGCCCGATATTGTCTTCCAGCGCCTGGGTCAGGCCCTTGACCGCAGCGATGCCCTCCTCGAGGCCCTGGCGTTCCCGCATCAGCTTCTGCGCTTCCAGCGGCTCGTTCCAGAGGCTGGAATCCTCTGCCCGCACATTCAGGTACTCAAGCCGCTTTATGGCCTGGTCCCAGTCAAAGATGCCTCCTCAGCAGGGTTATCGCCTGCCTGATCTCGTCGACAATATTCTGCGTTTCCGCGCGCATGCTGGCTGTTCGATCCTGTCGCTGAAAATGGGCGCTTGGTCGGCGCGATACATAGGGACGGCACCGCCGCCTGTAAAGCGAAATGGGCCGGCTAAACATGATCCCGAAAAGTGGAAACCGGTTTTCGGATAAGATCATGGTCAAGCCAAAGGAGGCCGGCCCCAAGCTCTGCTTGCTATTCGTCAGTAAAGGCCGCCGCCGCCCGACTGGATGGCCTGCGTGGCTTGCGGCGACAGCGCGCCGCCGGCGCCGTTGGAACCGTCGGCACCCATGCCGATCACCCAATAACTGTCGGCCGGACCGGTGCCGGGCTTGAAGGCTTCGATGATGGTGCCCGCCTCGCCTTCGCCTGCCTTCATGCCGGTCTTGCGGTTAATGGCGATCAGCTTCATGCCTTCCGGAACCTGGAAGTCGACATTGGGCGTGCCGTCAAGCGCCACGCGCATGAAGTCCTTGAAGATCGGCGCCGCCAGACCGCCACCGGTCGCGCCTTTGCCAAGCCCGCGTGGCGTGTCGTAGCCCATATAGAGGCCGACAACGAGGTTCGGCGTATAGCCGATGAACCAGGCGTCCTTCTCGTCATTCGTCGTGCCGGTCTTGCCGGCGATATGACGGCCGAGTTCTGCGATGGTGGCGCCGGTGCCGCGCTGCACGACGCCTTCCATCATCGAGGTGATCTGATAGGCGGTCATAGGATCGAGCACCTGCTCGGCATTGTCGACCAGTTCCGGCTCGGGCTGGTTCTTCCATTCGTTGGCGTTGCAGCCTTCGCAGCCGCGCTCGTCCTGCTTGAACACGGTCTTGCCGTAGCGGTCCTGGATGCGGTCAATGAGCGAGGGTTTGATCGACTTGCCGCCATTGGCCATGATCGAATAGGCCGACACCATGCGCATCACCGTCGTCTCGCCGGAGCCCAGCGCCATCGGCAGATACGCCGCCAGATGGTCATAAACACCGAAGCGCTCGGCATATTCCACGACCAGCTTCATGCCCATGTCGTTGGCAAGCCGCACCGTCATCAGGTTGCGTGATTTTTCGATGCCGGAACGCAAGGTCGCCGGACCGGCCGCGGTGCCGTCATAGTTCTTCGGCGTCCATGTCGTGTTGCCACTCTGGATGGTGATCGGACCGTCCATGATCACCGAGGCCGGCGTGTAGCCATTGTCGAGCGCCGCCGAATAGACGATCGGCTTGAACGAGGAGCCCGGCTGGCGCATCGCCTGCGTCGCGCGGTTGAATTCCGACTGCGCATAGGAGAAGCCACCGACCATGGCCAGCACGCGGCCGGTGTGCGGATCCATGGCGACCAGGCCACCTTCCACTTCCGGAACCTGGCGCAGGCTGTAGGCGCTGTCGGAACCTTCGTTCTTCTGCACGTAGATGACGTCGCCGGGCTTGAGCACATCGGCCGGCGACTTGGCCTTGACCGTCTTGCCGTCGACCACATGGCGCATGGCAAAGCCCATGTCTTCCTTGCTGACCGTGCCTTCGACGCGCTCCTTGACGATGTCGCCGGAAACCTGGCGGGCCGGTTGCAGGCCGATGGTGAGGCCGGTCTCGGAACTGTCGAGCACGACGGCCAAGGACCATTCCGGCACGTCTTCCAGCCCCTTGACGCTGCCGAGCGGCACGCCCCAGTCGCCGGAGACGTCGATATTCTTCACCGGCCCGCGATAGCCGCGCAGCGTGTCGTATTTCAGCAACCCGTTCTGCATCGCCTTGCGGGCGATTAGCTGGATCTTCGGATCGAGCGTCGTGCGGACGGACAGACCGCCTTCGTAGAGCGCATTCTCGCCGTAGCGGGAAATGATCTGGCGGCGCACTTCCTCGGTAAAGTATTCGCCGGCGAACAGATAGGTGCCGTTGCGGCGCGGCGTGACACCGAGCGGCTCGGCCTTGGCCTTGTCGCCCTCTTCGCGCGTCACATAGCCGTTCTCGACCATCTGGTCGATGACCCAGTTGCGGCGCTCTAGCGCACGGTCGGCGTGCTTGAAGGGATGGTAGTTGTTGGGGCCCTTCGGCAGCGAGGCCAGATAGGCCGCTTCCGCCACGGTCAACTCATTCACCGATTTGTCGAAATAGGTGAGCGCGGCACCGGCAACGCCATAGGCGCCGAAGCCGAAAAATATCTCGTTGAGATAGAGCTCGAGAATGCGATCCTTCGAATAGGCCTGCTCGATGCGAAAGGCCAAGATCATCTCCTTGATCTTGCGCTCGTAGGTCTGGTCCGAGGTGAGCAGGAAGTTCTTCGCCACCTGCTGGGTGATCGTCGAGGCACCGACCTGGCGCCTGCCCGAGCCGGCATTCTGCAAATTGACGATGATCGCGCGGCCAAGTCCGGTCACGTCGATACCCGGATGGTTGTAGAAATTCTTGTCCTCGGCCGACAGGAAAGCCGCCTTGACGCGATCCGGAACCGCCTGGATCGGCAGATAGAGGCGCCGTTCGCGTGCATATTCGGCCATCAGCGATCCGTCGGACGCATGGATGCGCGTCGTCACCGGCGGCTCGTATTTGGCCAGCACTTCGTAGTCGGGCAGGTCCTTCGACAGATGGCCGATATAGATCGCCACGCCCGCGGCCACCAGAAGGGCCAGCGTCGTGCCGATGCCAAAGAAATAGCCGATGAGACGAATCATGCCCGCTCCAGTCCGTGGTCCGGGAATTTCCTAAACGAAGCCGCCTTCCGCGCAAGCTTCCGGGACGGTCCCAATCCGCAATGGAAAACCCATGTCGCCATCATGTGGACAAAATACGGCAACGCTGGGACTTCGGCTTCCCGTGCGGGAAATAATAGCGCCGGGTGTTGTCGTCGCGCAACGCTGCCTCTGGTTGCAGGCGGCAGCGGTCATATCAGCCTCCAGCTCCCGTCCCCATCTTGGCCGAAGCGAACAGCGCGACGGCGTTGGTAATGCTCTGCGCCGCCTTGCTGCGCCAATCGGCATCCAGCAATTGCGCCTCGTCCTTGGCGTTCGACAGATAGCCGAGCTCGACAAGCACCGAAGGCACGTCGGGCGCCTTCAGCACCTTGAAGCCAGCTGAACGCTGCGGATTGTTGATGAGGCCGACGCTGGTCGAGAGCTGACCGACCAGCGTGTGGGCAAAGCTCATCGAGAAGTTGTGCGTCTCGCGACGGATCAGGTCGATCAGGATGTCGGTGACTTCCTTGTTGTCGTCCTTGATCTCCATGCCGGCGAACTGGTCGGAGAGGTTTTCTCGATCGGCCAGCGCCTGCGCCTCGGGATCGGACGCCTTGTCGGAGACTGTATAGACGGTGGCACCCCGAATGCCCTTGACGCTGATCGTATCGGCATGGATCGAGATCAGCAGGTCGGCCTCGCGCTGGCGGGCGATGCGCACCCGGTCGTCCAGCCGCAGAAATTCGTCCTTGTCGCGCGTCATGAACACGTCGTAGCTGCCGACCGCGGCGAGCCTTTCGCGCAATTCGGTGGCGAAGGCGAGCGTGACGTTCTTCTCGATGGTGCCGTGGAGCCCCTCGGCGCCGCCGTCGATGCCGCCATGGCCGGGATCGATGACGACCGTGAAGCGGTGGCCCGGATTGGAGATCGGCCCAGTGCCGACCCTGGAACCCTTGTCGGTCGAAACCGTCGAACCGGTGGTCAGCGCCTGGTTGGCTAAAGCGGCGTCGAACTCCCGCGCCGAGGCCGCCGACATGTCGATGGCGATTCGGTAGCCCTTGCCGTCATCGTTCTTGAGCACGTCGAGCTTGTCGACCGAAAACGGCCCCTTGCCGGTGAGGATCAGCCGCGATCCCTGGCCGAGATCGCCGTAACGCACGGCCTTGACCAGGCCGCGGGCCTTCACGTCCCTGGCATTGATGGCGAACCTGGTGCGCGGCAAATCGACGACCAGGCGATTGGGGCCGCGCAGCAGGAACCATTTGATGTCGGGCTCGCGATCGAAATTCATGACGATGCGCATCTTGGTGGCATCGCCCGCCATCTTGTAGCCGGTGACGCCGAGCGGCGCCTCAGTGGCGTGGGAAACGGCGGAGAAAGCGAGGAAAGCCGCCATCAGCAAAAGGGCGCAGACGGCATGCAGCAAAGGCCCCGCAGCGCCGTGACCCTTGTTTGCCCTGCCTGCCAGTCCCATTTCTTTCCAGTCGCTCCCGGTTTTGGCGCCAGGCGCCGGGTCGTTTCGTCGAAGTGCCGGTTAGGCCGCGGACTCGATTAACGATTGGTATCCAGAGAAGGTTAACCAAGCCTTTTCGGACAAGGAATTGGAGCCTGTGCTTCCCCAACGGAACCGCTTTTTGCCGGCATCCTAAATCGGGGTTGCCTTCCATGCCGCCAAATCATAAAAGCGATGGTGGATCACTGCAATCCTGGAACCGCTTCCTCCGCAGCTTCCTGCTACAGGTCAGATGAAAAGCGGCTCCTTTCGCTTCCAGCGAAAAGGCTTCAGGTGATCGCGATGAATTTCGCAGGTGCGCGCCCGTGGCGGGGAAACGCCTGCGTGAGGAAAACGGCCGGGTTTGTCCCGCGCCGGCTCTGTATGAGCAAACAAGCTGGTCCGGTCTTTCCGGGCTTTGGTTCAAAAGGTTCTGCTGGTGACGATGGCTTCAAGCGCAATCATGGAAAGGTCCGCATCAAACCGCGCCATTGTGGCTGCGGGCGGCACCGCCATGGCGCTCAAGCGGCGGCCGGCGGACGTTCAATTATCCGGCACCCACACTCCAGACACGCAGCAGCAGGCCTTGCCTCGCAAGCTGCGGCTGACGGCTGCCGGGGGGAAACGAAATAATGCCCAACAAGATGCTGATAGACGCCTCCCACCCGGAGGAAACACGCGTTGTCGTCGTTCGCGGTAACCGTATTGAAGAATTCGACTTTGAATCACAGGACAAGAAGCAGCTCAAAGGAAACATCTATCTCGCCCGCGTAACGCGCGTCGAACCTTCCCTTCAGGCAGCCTTTGTCGAATATGGCGGCAACCGTCACGGTTTCCTTGCCTTCAGTGAAATACACCCCGACTACTACCAGATCCCGGTCGCCGATCGTCAGGCCCTGCTTCGCGCCGAAGCGCAGGAAGCCCAGGACGAAGAGGACGAGGACAATGAAGGCGAGGACCGCCAGAGCCGCGATCGCGGCAGGCGCGGACGCCGGCGCGGCGGCAAAGGCCGCGAGCGCGGCGAACACAAGCGCGACGCCGGTGCCGCCGATTCCGACGACAGCGGCGAACATGGCGATACAGGCGGCGATGCAATTGCCGAAGAGCCCACCGCCGATGCCGATTTCACAGCTGAAAATGCCGACGCCTCGCCGGAAACGGCCGGGCACGAAGACGTAGCCGCCGATCACGGCGAAGCGGAACCGTCCGAAGAAGCTTCCGGAAGCGGGCCCACATCGATCGCCGCCAGCGTCGAAGCCGATGTGATTTCCGAGGCCGCACCGCACCCGGAATCGACCTCCGTCGACGCAAGCGGCGAAGCCTCGCCCAGCGACAATGATCGCGGCATGCTGGAAGAGGTCCAGTCCTCGCATCCGGACGATCACGAAGTCGAATCGGTCGGCGCCGAGGATGCGCTGGAAGAAGTGCGCAACCGCCGCAAGCCGGTGCGCCGCCAGTACAAGATCCAGGAAGTCATCAAGCGCCGCCAGATCCTGCTGGTGCAGGTCGTCAAGGAGGAGCGCGGCAACAAGGGCGCCGCTCTCACCACCTATCTGTCGCTTGCCGGCCGCTATTCGGTGCTGATGCCCAATACGGCGCGCGGCGGCGGCATTTCGCGCAAGATCACCAACGCGCAGGACCGCAAGCGCCTGAAGGAAGTCGTCGCCGACCTCGAAGTGCCGCAGGGCATGGGCGTCATCCTTCGCACGGCCGGCGAGAGCCGCACCAAGGCCGAGATCAAGCGCGACTACGAATATCTCATGCGGCTTTGGGAAAACGTCCGCAACCTCACCCTGGAATCCACGGCCCCCGCCCTGGTCTATGAGGAAGGCAGCCTGATCAAGCGCTCGGTGCGCGACCTCTACAACAAGGACATCGACGAGATCCTGGTCTCCGGCGAGGAAGGCTATCGCGAGGCCAAGGACTTCATGCGCATGCTGATGCCGAGCCATGCCAAGGTGGTTCAGCCGTTCCGCGACACGACGCCGATCTTCGTGCGCAACGGCATCGAGGCGCAGCTCGACCGCATGCTGCAGCCGCAGGTGACGCTGAAGAGCGGCGGCTACATCATCATCAACCAGACCGAGGCGCTGGTTGCCATCGACGTCAATTCGGGCCGCTCCACCAAGGAGCACTCGATCGAGGACACCGCTCTCCACACCAACCTCGAAGCGGCCGAGGAAGTCGCCCGCCAACTCAGGCTGCGCGACCTTGCCGGCCTGATCGTCATCGACTTCATCGACATGGAGGAGAACCGCAACAACCGCTCCGTCGAGAAGCGGCTGAAGGATCACCTCAAGAACGACCGCGCCCGCATCCAGGTCGGCCGCATCTCGCATTTCGGCCTGATGGAAATGTCGCGCCAGCGCATCCGCGCCAGCGTGCTGGAATCGACCATGAAGCCCTGCCCGCATTGCGGCGGTACCGGCCATGTGCGCTCCGATTCCTCGGTGGCGCTGATGGTGGTTCGGGCGATCGAGGAGTTCCTGCTCAAGGATTCGCGCAGCCACATCACGGTGCGGACCCCGGCGGCGACGGCGCTCTACGTGCTCAACCACAAGCGTGGCACGCTGGTCGAACTCGAAAGCCGCTTCGGCCTGACCATCACGATCGAGGCCGACGACGCGGTCGGCGCGCAGCACTATGCGATCTTCCGCGGCGCACTGGCGGAAAAGCCGGAGGGCTTCGTCGAAGTGCGCAGCCTGCCGACCTATGTCGAGCCGGAAGAGCCCGAAGACGAGATCGTCGTCGAGGAGGAGGACGAGGCACCAGTCCAGGCGGAGCAGCCGCGCCATCCCCAGCAGCAACAGCCGAGGTCCGGCGAGGACGGCGAAGGCCGCGATCGCAAGCGCCGCAAGCGCCGCAGGCGGCGCGGTGGCAAGGATCGCGATCGCGAACATGGTGACCGCGAGCACGGCGCTCCCGCGGAAGGTGCAATCGTCGCGGCGTCGGCGGATACCGACGCCGCTGTCGCAACGGATGAAACCACCTCCGAGGGCGGCGAAGCGCCGGTCAGCGCTGTCGCGGTGGACGCTTCGGACGACGCTCAGGGCAAGAAGCGCCGGCGCGGCAAGCGTGGCGGCAAGCGCAATCGCCGCGAGGACGGCGAGGACGGAGCCGAGGCGGGCGAGACCGCCGATGGCGTCGAAGCCGATGCGCCGGCAAGCGAAGCCGCGGCCAATGAGTCCGTGGCCGAGACTGTAGCGGCGGTATCGGCGGAAGAGCTTCCTTCTGCCGCCAATGACGATGTGCCGAGCGCCGAGAAGCCGAAGAAGAAGCGCGCCTCGAGGTCCAAGAAGGCCGCAGCAGAAGTTGCCGCAGAGACGGTAGCCGAGGAACCCGCCGAGGATGTTGCACCGGCCGAGGCGGCGACGCCTGCGCCTGTACCGGCCGCCAACCCGGCTACCGAGGAGGAAGCGCCTGCCAGTGCACGCCCGACCCGCCGCAAGCCCGTCGCAATCGATGCTCCGGTCGTACCGGTGGTCTCGTCGAGCGTGCCCGAGGAGGCCAAGGCCGAGGAAAAGCCGAAGCGTGCCGGCTGGTGGCAGCGGAAAGGCTTTTTCTAAGCTTTTCAGCCGTTTGGGTTGATTTTCTGAGCCAAAGAAAACCCCGCGCCGTCGCAAGGACGGCGCGGGGTTTCTCCTATCTGGATGGTCTATTAAGGCGCGAAGATCGACCAGTTCATCATCTTCGCCAGCTTCTCCAGCGCGATCGACCCGAGCTTGGAATTGCCATTGGCGTTGAGGCCCGGCGACCAGACGGCGAGCGACGCCACGCCCGGCACGATCCCCAATATGCCGCCGCCCACGCCGCTCTTGCCCGGAATGCCGACACGGAAGGCAAAGTCGCCGGAGCCGTCATAGTGGCCGCAGGTCAGCATCATCGCGCCGATGCGGCGCGCGCGCTCGGCCGATACCACCGAATGTCCGGTCGCCGGGTTCTTGCCGCCATTGGCAAGGTAGCGCCCGGCCATCGCCAGCTGCCGGCAACTCATGGCGATGGCGCAATGGTGGAAATAGACGCCCAGCGCCAGCTCCGGCGCATGGTAAAGATTGCCGAAGGATTTCATGTAGTTGGCCAAAGCGAAGTTGCGAAAGCCGGTGGCGCGTTCGGAGGCCGCGACCTCGCGGTCGATGATGATGGTCTCATCGTCGGCGAGGAACTGGATGAAGCGCAGGATCTCGCCGATCGCCTCGCGCGGCTGGTGGCCGGCGAGCAGGATGTCGGAAACGACGATGGCGCCGGCATTGATGAACGGATTGCGCGGAATCCCGTTCTCATGCTCGAGCTGGACGATCGAGTTGAACGGATTGCCCGATGGCTCGCGCCCGACACGCTGCCACAGCGCGTCGCCGACATTGCCGAGCGCCAGCGTCAGCGTGAACACCTTGGAAATGCTCTGGATGGAAAAGGCCTGGTCGGCATCGCCCGCCACCAGCACGCGGCCGTCATTGGTGACGGCGGCGATGCCGAACTTCTTCGGATCGACCTTGCCGAGCTGCGGAATATAACTGGCGACCTCGCCGCGATCCGTGCGCTCCGCCATTTCGGCGGCGACTTCCGCAAGCGCCTGTTCGAGTTCCGGCATGATGTCCCCGCTATTTCAGCCAGCGCTCGATGCGCGCCATCGCCTCGACCATCTCGTCATGGCTGCCGGCATAGGAAAAGCGCATGGTGCGGTGTCCGGCGAGCGGATCGAAGTCGCGGCCGGGCGTTGCCGCCACATGCGCCTCGGCCAGCATTTTGCGCGCAAAGGCCATGCTGTCATTGGTATGCCTGGTGACATCGCAGAACGCGTAGAAGGCGCCGTCCATCGGCGCCGCCAGCGGAAAACCGAGTTCCGGCAGGCGCTTCATAAGAAGGTCGCGGTTCCAGGCATAGCGCGCCTTCACCGCCTCCAGCTCCTGCGTCGCCTTGAACGCCTCGATGGCCGCGATCTGCGACAGCTCCGGCGGCGAGATGTAGAGACTCTGGGCGATGCGCTCGACCGGCCGCACCAGCTCTTCCGGCAGCACCATCCAGCCGATGCGCCAGCCGGTCATGCAATAGTATTTCGAAAACGAATTTATGACCGTCACGCCCGAGCCGTAGGCCAGCGCCGTCGTGTCGGGTGCCGCATAGGCCAGCCGGTGATAGATCTCGTCAGAAATCACAGCAATGCCAAGCTCTTCGGCCGTTCTCACCAGCGCCGCCAGCTCGTCGGCGGGAATGACCGCACCGGTCGGATTGGCCGGGCTGGCGAAGAGCACACCCTTCAGCGGCTTTTCGGCATGCGCCGTCTTCAGGTGCTCGGCATGCAGATAGGCGTCAGTGCCAAGCTCGATCTCGACGATTTCGATGCCAAGCGCGGCCATGATGTTGCGGTAAGCCGGATAGCCGGGCGCAGCGATGGCGACGCGGTCGCCCGGGTCGAACATCGCCAGGAAGGCCAGGTTGAAGGCGGCCGATGAGCCCGTGGTGACGGCGATGCGGCTGGGCGGGACGTCGATCCCGTAATGGTCGCCATAATGCCCGGCGATCGCCTTGCGCAGGTCGGCAAGGCCCAGCGCATCGGTGTAGCCGATGCGGCCGAGCTTCAGCGCGTTCGCTGCAGCTTCTCTTACGCCCACAGGCGCCGGGTCGGACGGCTGCCCGACCGCCATCGACACCACCGGCACGCCCGTTGCCTTCAGCCGGTTGGCCTCGGCCAGAATGTCCATGGCATGGAACGGCTCGACCTCGCCACGGCGCGAAAGGGAAACGACCATCTTCAAATCCATCACACCGGGATCGATCCCGGCCAAAGCTGCAGGCCCTTTTGGCCGCACAAATGCCCGATTGATGTGGGGATCACAAGCGCAGGAAGTTTTCGGTGCCGACTTTTCATCCTTCGCCCGCTCGTCTACCAGTGGACCTGTCATGTTGAGCCGACCCAGATCGATGTTTTCCAGACCTTCCATCGGGAGGACCGCGCGCGGCTTTGCGACGCTTTTGCTTGCCGCCACCGTCGCGGTCTCCGGCTCTGTCAGCGCCTTGGCGCAAAACGTGCCGGTGGTGCGCGATGCCGAGATCGAGGCGCTGGTGCGCGACTATGCGCGGCCGATCTTCAAGGCGGCGGGTCTCGCCAATGACGGCGTCAACATCGTTCTGGTCAACGATCAGAGTTTCAACGCCTTCGTCACCGGGCGCCGGCTGTTCATAAATACCGGCGCGCTGATGATGGCCGAAACGCCCAACGAGATCATCGGCGTCATCGCCCATGAGGCCGGCCATATCGCCGGCGGCCACCAGCAGAAATTGCGCGAGCAGCTCGAGCGCGCCAAGACGATGGCGATCATCGCCACCCTGCTTGGCGCCGGCGCCATCGTTGCCGGCGCCACCACAAACAGCCGTGGCCTCGCCGGCGCCGGCATGGGAGTCGCGGCCGGCGGCGGCGAGATGGCGCAGCGCAGCATCCTTGCCTATCAGCGCACCGAAGAGACGACCGCCGACCGCTCGGCGATCACCTATCTCAACGCCACCGGCCAGTCCGGCATGGGCATGCTGAAGACCTTCGGCCGCTTCCAGAGTGCGCTGTCCCTGTCCGGCGCGCAGGTCGACCCCTACCGGATCAGCCATCCGATGCCGCAGGAGCGCATTGCCAATCTCGAAGTGCTGGTCAAGCAGAGCCCCTATGTCGACAAGGTCGATCCGCCGGCGCTGCAGCAGCGCCACGACATGATGCGCGTCAAGATCGCCGCCTATATGGGCGGTCAGGCTGCCGCGACGCGCCTGATGCGCAAGAATCCAGGTAGTCTTGCCTCGCGCTATGGCCAAGCGCAGCTGGCCTATCTCTACGGCAATCTGGGCGCGAGCCTCGCCAAGACCAACGTGCTGATCAAGGAACAGCCGAAAAACCCCTATTTCCAGGAACTGCGCGGCGACATCCTGATGAAGGCGAACAAGCCGAAGGATGCAGCGGACGCCTACGCCAAGGCGGTCAGCCTCGATCCGGCGCGGTCCGGACTGCTGCCGGTCTCCTATGGCCAGGCGCTGATGGCGATCGGCACACCCGAATCGCTGAAGAAAGCGGCGGTGCAGATCAACAATGGCCTCGGGCGTGACAAGGAAAATGCCGAAGGGTATCGTTATCTGGCCCAGGCCTATGGCGAACTCGGCAACATTCCGGCGGCCGAACTCGCGACCGCCGAAGGCCGTTTCTATTCCGGCGACTACAAGAATGCGAAAATCTTCGCCATGCGCGCGCAGCAGAAATTGAAGCGCGGCGAGCCGGGCTGGCTTCGTGCCCAGGATATCATAAACTACGCGCCATCAGGCAAAATCAAGAAGTGAACCTTCCGGCGGCATACTGCGACAAAAGCGGACGGAACAGGCAAGAGGATAAGGGATGATGAACAAGGCAATTCTGCTCGGCACGACGGGAGTGGCGGCCGCTCTTGCCATGCTGGCTTTCGGCTTCGTCGCCGGCAGCCCGCAGGCGGCTAAGGCCGATACAGCGCAGGTCTTGCAGGTAGCGTCCTCGGACACCAAGATCGACCGGGCCGAGGTCGAGGGCATCATCCGCGACTATCTGCTGAAGAACCCTGAGGTTCTGCTCGAAGTGCAGGACGCGCTCGAAGCCAAGCAGAAGGAAGAACAGCGGATCGCCGCGCTTGGCGTCATCAAGAACGCCAAGGAAGAGATCTTCAACTCCACCTTCGACGGCGTCGTCGGCAATCCGAACGGCAAGGTTACGATCGTCGAGTTCTACGATTACAATTGCGGCTTCTGCAAACGCGCCATCGACGACATGCAGGCGCTGACGAAAGCCGAACCCGACCTGCGCTTCGTGCTCAAGGAATTCCCGATCCTGGGTCCGGATTCGCAGAAGGCGAGCGTCGTCTCCATGGCCTTCCACCTCATGAAGCCGGAGAAGTACGGCGAATTCCACAACGCCCTGCTCGGCGGCCCGGGTCGCGCCACCGAGGCCACGGCGATCAAGGTTGCCCTGTCGCTCGGCGCCGACGAAGCGGCGCTGCGCGAGAAGATGAAGGACCCAAGCATCCACGAGGCGATTTCCAAGACCTACGATCTCGCCACCAAGCTGGCGATCACCGGCACGCCTTCGTATGTGGTCGGCAACGAGGTTGTGTTCGGGGCACTCGGGCAGGATGTTCTGGCCGAAAAGATCGAGGCAGCGAAAGCCGCGCTCTGATCTAAGGCGGCAGGCGGTTTCCCGCCTGCTGTGGACAGCAAAAGAACGCACTTGCGCTCTTTTCGCAGGCGTCTATGCCCATTATAGAGGGCCCAGCGCGCCGGCTGAGGCCGGCGCCGGGAAAGGTCGGCATTCTTGAAAACGGTTTTCGTTCTGAACGGTCCCAATCTCAACGCGCTCGGCAAGCGCGAGCCGGGGATCTATGGCGGAAAGACGCTTGCCGCCATCGCCGACGACTGCAAGCAGGCGGGTGCAGCACTTGGTCTCGAAATCGATTTCCGTCAGTCGAACCATGAGGGCGACCTCGTCGACTGGATCCAGGAAGCCGGCGACAAGGCAGCAGGTATCGTCATCAATCCGGGCGCCTACAGCCACACCTCGATTGCCATCCACGATGCCATCCGCTCAATAGCGCCGCTGCCGGTCGCCGAAGTGCATCTTTCCAACATCCACGCGCGGGAACCGTTCCGCCACGTCTCCATGGTCTCGCCGGTCGCCGTCGGCATGATCTGCGGATTCGGGCCGCTCGGCTACACGCTCGCGCTGCAGGCGCTGGCGGCACGCCTGTGACCGGCCAACAAACAGAAGGCTCGAAAATGTCGATAAAGAAGACCGGTGTTGACCAGCAGCTGATCCGCGACCTGGCGGGCATACTGAACGACACCAACCTCACCGAGATCGAGGTCGAGCTGGGCGATCTGAAGGTGCGCGTGTCGCGGCAGGCGCCCGCCGTGCATGCGATTGCCGCACCCCAGCCTAGCTATGTCTCCGCGGCAGCACAGCCGGCGGCCGCCGCAGCACCGGCTGCGGCCGACATCTCCAAGAACGCGGTCCCATCGCCCATGGTCGGCACCGCCTATTTGGCGCCCTCGCCAGACGCCAAGCCGTTCATCGAGATCGGCCAGAAGGTCAAGGAAGGCCAGACGCTTTTGATCATCGAAGCGATGAAGACGATGAACCAGATCCCTTCGCCCCGCGCCGGCACGGTGACGGCCATCCTGTTCGAAGATTCCCAGCCGGTCGAATACGGCATGCCGCTCGTCGTGATCGAGTAGAGCCGGGAACAGCCAAAAATGTTCCAGAAGATCCTCATCGCCAATCGCGGCGAAATCGCCCTCCGGGTGCTGCGCGCCTGCAAGGAGCTCGGTATCCAGACGGTGGTGGTGCATTCGACCGCCGACGCCGACGCCATGCATGTCAGGCTCGCCGACGAGAGCGTCTGCATCGGCCCGCCGCCGTCGCGCGACAGCTATCTCAACATCCACCAGATCGTCGCCGCCTGCGAGATCACCGGCGCCGACGCGGTGCATCCGGGCTATGGCTTCCTGTCGGAAAACGCCAAATTCGCGGACATCCTCGCTGCCCACAACATCACCTTCATCGGCCCGTCGGGCGATCATATCCGCATCATGGGCGACAAGATCGAAGCCAAGCGCACCGCCAAGCGCCTGGGCATTCCGGTCGTGCCCGGCTCGGACGGCGCGGTCACGGAAGAGAAGGAAGCCAAGCGCATTGCCGCCGGGATCGGCTATCCCGTGATCATCAAGGCCTCGGCCGGCGGCGGCGGGCGCGGCATGAAGGTGGCGCGCACGGAGGCCGATCTGGAAGTCGCGCTGCAGACGGCGCGCTCGGAAGCTGGCGCCGCCTTTGGCGACGACGCCGTCTACATCGAGAAATACCTGGAAAAGCCGCGCCATATCGAATTGCAGGTGTTCGGCGACGGCGCCGGCCGCGGCGTGCATTTCGGCGAGCGCGACTGTTCCTTGCAGCGCCGCCACCAGAAGGTCTGGGAAGAAGCCAACTCGCCGGCGCTCAATGCCGAGGAGCGCGCACGCATCGGCGGCATCTGCGCCAGCGCCGTCGCCGATCTCGGCTATTCCGGCGCCGGCACCATCGAATTCCTCTACGAGAACGGCGAATTCTACTTCATCGAGATGAACACCCGCCTGCAGGTCGAACATCCGGTGACCGAGGCGATCACCGGCATCGACCTTGTGCATGAGCAGATCCGCGTCGCCTCCGGCGGCGGGCTTTCGGTGCGCCAGGAGGACATCAAGTTCAACGGCCACGCCATCGAATGCCGCATCAATGCCGAGGACCCGCGCACCTTCACGCCCTCGCCCGGCACGATCACCCATTTCCACACGCCGGGTGGCCTCGGCATCCGTGTCGATTCCGGCGTCTACTCCGGCTACAAGATCCCGCCCTATTACGACAGCCTGATCGGCAAGCTGATCGTGCACGGCCGCAACCGCGTCGAATGCATGATGCGGTTGCGCCGCGCGCTCGACGAATTCGTCGTCGACGGCATCAAGACGACGCTGCCGCTGTTCCGCGATCTGGTCGGCAATGCCGATATCGCCAATGGCGACTACGACATCCATTGGCTGGAGAAATACCTGGCCAAGGGTGATGAGGTCGCGAACTCGTAAAGCTATAATGCTGCGATGACCCGCCCCTACGCGCCCGGCTATCGCATCCCGACCGACCTTCTGCTGAAGGCCTATGCGTCCGGCGTGTTTCCGATGGCCGAAAGCGCCAGCGACCCCGAAGTGTTCTGGGTGCGGCCGGAGACGCGCGGCATCATTCCGCTCGACGGCTTCCACACGCCGAAGAGCCTGAAGAAGACGATCCGCAAGCACCCGTTCGACATCCGCTTCGACTTCGATTTCGAGGCGACGATCGACGGCTGCGCCGAAAAGCGGGAGGAACGCCGCTCGACCTGGATCAACGCACCGATCCGTGAAGCCTATGTCGCGTTGCATCGGCTGGGCCATTGCCATTCGGTCGAGGCATGGCGCGAGGAGCGGCTGGTCGGCGGCCTCTACGGCGTCTCGCTGGGCCGCGTGTTCTTCGGCGAGAGCATGTTCGCCCGGGAGACGGACGCGTCCAAGACCTGCCTTTTCTATCTCGTCGAGCGGTTGAAGGCGCGCGGTTTCGCGCTGCTCGACACGCAATTCACCACCGAGCACCTCAAGCGCTTCGGCGCCGTCGACGTGCCGCGCGGCAAGTATGAAAAGATGCTGGCCGACGCACTGAAGGGCGAGGCGATCTTTTTTCCGTAACGGGCTGTTTCGTCAGCCTTTCGCAGGTTCCATCGGAGTCTGCGAATGGAACATCATCTTCCAGCCATCGCTGATGCACGTAGCCGGTGCTGACCAGTGCCGCATAGGCTTCACCGTTCTCCCTTGTGGCGTGGGCCTCATAGGTCAGCATGACGATATCGCTGCCCGGCTCGACCATGCCCTTCACGTCGATGTCGAGATCGCGCCAGCGGTTTGGCTTGCTGGCGGTTTTGGCGAGATCGGCGTTGCTGATCGCCTGCGCCATCTCAGGAAAGGCCACGAGGCATTCGGTATCGGCATTGGCGGCATAGTAGTCCGCGTCGCCGGTCCAAAACCCCTTTTCAAGGTCGAGCAATTCCTTCTTGCTGGCCGTCATCTGCTTGATTGCTGACATCGCAAGATCCTCCATGCGCAATGTTGCGCGGTCGCTCGTTGCCAACGTGTGGCAGGCGAAGCGGTTCCTCCCGGATCAATTGGTATTGGGGGGATCAGTTGGTGCTGTCGGCGTCCGGCTCGGTCGGCGCCGGAGCGGCGGCGGCCTTGGGCTTGGCCGTATCGACCTGTGGTGCACCGCTCTTGGCCGCGTCGGGTGGCGGTACGTCCGACTTCTGCTTGCAGGCCTTCAGCCAGACGTCATAGACGGCGTGCTCCACGGCGTTCAGGCCGGGGCTTTCGGCGAACATCCAGCCGGTGAAGATGCGGCGGATCTTGCGGTCGAGCGTGATCTCGTCGACCTCGACGAAGGAATCGGTCTTCGGCTCTTCGGTCTCCGGCCGCGAATAGCAGATGCGCGGCGTCACCTGCAGAGCGCCGAACTGCACCGTCTCGTCGATATAGACGTCGAAGGTGATGATGCGGCCGGTGATCTTGTCGATGCCGGCGAATTCGGCGACCGGATTGGTGATGCGCTCGGCCACGGCCGGCGCTGCAGGCGCTGCCGGCGTCTGCGCCGAGGCAAACGTCGTCGTGCAGGCGACAAGAGCGGCTGCCGTCAGTCCGGCCATCGAAATTCGGCTGAAGATGCTCATGCAGGGATACCGGAGGTTGCGCCCGGGTGATTCTTTCAATCGCCAAGGCTAGTCGCCTTTTTCAGATCAGCAAGCAGCTAAACGTCAATTGTGGCGACAAAGGACCGATCGGCGCGGTGATGGCCGATTACGAACCGGGCGTCCAGGCGTCGTAGTCGCCGGTCACTTGCGGGCGATGCTGGTTGGTCAGCACCGAACCCTTCGGCCTGTAGGCCGCGGCACTTCCGGTGAGGTTCGGCTGATGCGGCTTCTGCCACTCGCGCGGCCGGTACTCCTCGCTCGGCGGCGCGGTATCGACGCGGTGGTGGATCCAGCCGTGCCAGCCTGGCGGGATGGCCGAAGCTTCCGAATAGTCGCGATAGATGACCCAGCGGCGGGTGCGGCCTTCCGAATCGACACCGCCCTCGTAATAGACGTTGCCGGCCTCGTCCTGGCCGACCTGCTTGCCGTGACGCCAGGTGTGGAAGCGGGTTCCCAGTGTCTGGCTGTTCCACCAGGTGAAAAACTGCAGAAGGAAAGTTTTCATCCAGATCCTCGCGGCGGCAGCGGCGGCGCCTGTTTCCTGCTTATGGCGTCAGGCCTTCGCGAAGGCAAGGATTTTGCCGCGCGGGCGACGCAAATGGTCCGTGCGCTAAATCGATGCAGCAGCGCGGTTGGCGGAAGCCGGCTTGCCAAGCACTGCTTGTCTTTCTAAAGCTCGGCTCGCCCGGCAGCGGGCGTCCGGCCCGGTGCCGGCTGAGGGAGGTGAGGATTGGCCCCAGAAATGTCCGCCGATGTCCGGATCGGCCCTGACGACATTCGCCGCCGCAAGGGCGGCGTGCCGATCGTCTGCCTGACGGCCTATACCTACCCGGTAGCCCGCCTGCTCGACGACCATGTCGACCTGCTCCTGGTCGGCGACAGCGTCGCCATGGTGCTGCATGGCCACAAGACGACGCTCGGCGCCTCATTGGGAATGATGATCGCTCATGGGCAAGCCGTGATGCGCGGCTCGGCCAAAGCCTGCGTCGTCGTCGACATGCCGGCCGGCAGCTATGAGACCTCCACCGCCCAGGCCTTGGCCTCGGCACGACAGGTCGTCGACGAGACCGGCTGCCAGGCGGTCAAGCTGGAAGGCGGCATCGATGTCGCCGAACAGATCGCGGCAATTGTCGCGGCCGGCATTCCTGTCATGGGCCACATCGGCCTGCAGCCGCAATCGGTGGAAAAGGATGGCGGCTACAAGATCAAGGGTCGGACCGAGGAGAATGTGGCCGCGTTGTTTCGCGACGCCGAGGCGGTGGAAAGAGCCGGCGCGTTCTCTGTCGTCATCGAGGGCACGGTCGAGACCGTCGCCGCCGAACTCACACGGCGCCTCTCCATTCCAACCATCGGCATCGGCGCCAGCGCCGACTGCGACGGCCAGATCCTGGTCATCGACGACATGGTCGGGATGACCGTCGATCGGGTGCCGAAATTCGTCAAGGAATATGCCGCACTGCGCGGCGTGATCTCCGATGCGGCGGCACGCTATGCCGCCGAGGTGCGCAGCCGCACATTTCCCGGCCCCGACCACGTTTTTCCAGCTACGCCAAGCAAGGACAAGGCATGAGCCGACCAATCGTCGTCGACAGCGTTGCCACCTTGCGCGCGCAAATCCGCGCCTGGCGGCAGGACGGCCTGCGCATCGCCATGGTGCCGACCATGGGCGCGCTGCATGACGGCCATATCTCGCTGGTCAGGATCGCGCTCAAAAAGGCCGATCGTTGCCTCGTCTCGATCTTCGTCAATCCGACGCAGTTCGCCCCTACCGAAGACCTCGAAAAGTATCCGCGCCAGTTGGCCCACGATCTCGAGCGGCTGGCGGAAGCCGGTGCGCATCTGGCATTTACGCCTCATGTTATGGAGATGTACCCAGCCGGCTTCGCTACAAAAATCTCGGTCGGCGGCCCCTCCGCCGGTCTCGAATCGGACTTCAGGCCGACCTTCTTCGACGGCGTCGCCACGGTCGTGGCCAAGCTCTTCCTGCAAACCCTGCCCGACTATGCGATCTTCGGCGAAAAGGACTACCAGCAGCTTTGCGTCGTCAGGCAGCTTTGCCGCGACCTTGACCTGCCGGTCGAAATCATCGGTGCGCCGACGGTGCGCGACGCGCACGGTCTCGCCATGTCGTCGCGCAACGCCTATCTCGGCGAAGCCGAACTCGAGGTAGCGCGAAAACTCAACGCGATCCTGCGCCGGACAGCGAGTGCGCTGACGGGCAGCGCCGATGAAGCCGGCGCGACCGATGCGGCCGCCCGCGCCCTTGTCGAAGCGGGCTTCCAGCGGGTCGACTATGTCGCCGCGCGCGAAAGCCTGACGCTCGCTCCCTGGCGGCGCGGCCGCGATGGCCGCCTGCTCGCCGCCGCCTGGCTCGGCAAGACCAGGCTGATCGACAATGTGGAGATTCCCTCCGCGTAGTCCTGGAGCCTTCGCAATCAGCGCTTGCGGCCGTCCGTGCACCGTCGCGAAGCGCCTTGTTCCTCGCTCGGCACGTGCAGGCCGCAGGCGGACTATCCGATCGTCTTCTCGAAGATCAATGCCGGCAACCCCGACCGGCCGCCGCAATCGGCAGTCTTGCCGGTCGGCAAGAAACCATTCGAGCGGTAGAAGGCGATAGCCACAGTGTTAGCTTCCTCCACCTCGAGGCGCAGCGTATGCGCTTCGGGGAAGCTGACCTCGACCTCTTCCAGCAATGCCCGGCCGATCCCCTGCCGCTGGCAGGATGGATGCACGTAGAGCTGGTTCAGCAGGATGATCTTCGGCTCCGTGGTGGCAGCGGCGAAGGCCATGCCGCCGAGACGCTTGCCGTCATCGGCGACCAGGAATTCGGAGTTCGGCCGCGTCAGCCGCGTCCGGAGCGAAGCGATCGAGTGCCAATCGTCGGTGATTTCGGTGACCCGCTCGACGCCATAGATGGCGTCGTAGGTGGCATGCCAGGTTTCGACCAGCAAGGCCCGCACCGAGGCAAGATCGCGCTCGCTGGCGGTACGGACGAACATCGCCCTATTCGATTCCGAGCTTGGCCTTGACGAGGTCGTTGACGGCCTGCGGATTGGCCTTGCCACCGGTCGCCTTCATCACCTGGCCGACGAACCAGCCGGCCATGGTCGGCTTGGCCCGTGCCTGCTCGACCTTGTCCGGGTTGGCGGCGATGACGTCGTCCACGGCCTTCTCGATTGCGCCGGCGTCGGTCACCTGTTTCATGCCGCGGCTTTCGACCAGTTGGCGCGGATCGCCGCCCTCGTTCCAGACGATCTCGAACAGGTCCTTGGCGATCTTGCCGGAAATGGTGCCTTCCTTGATGAGATCGATGACCGCACCCAGCTGATCGGGCGAAACCGGAGCATTTTCAATATCTTTTCCGGCCTTGTTGAGAGCGCCGAGCAGGTCGTTGATGACCCAGTTGGCGGCGAGCTTGCCGTCGCGCCCCGAGGCCACCTTCTCGAAATAGTCGGCAATCGGCTTTTCCGACACCAGGATCGAGGCGTCGTAGGTCGATAGCCCCAGCGATGCGATCAGCCGCGCCTTTTTGTCGTCGGGCAGTTCCGGCAGGTCTTTCGCCAAGGCGTCGACATAGGCCTGGTCGAATTCCAGCGGCAAAAGGTCGGGATCCGGAAAATAGCGGTAGTCATGCGCTTCTTCCTTGGAGCGCATCGAGCGCGTCTCGCCCTTGTTGGGGTCGAACAGCCGCGTCTCCTGGTCGATCTTGCCGCCATCCTCGAGGATGGCGATCTGCCGGCGCGCCTCGTAGTCGATGGCCTGGCCGATGAACCGGATCGAGTTGACGTTCTTGATCTCGCAGCGCGTGCCGAATTCGCCGCCCGGCTTGCGCACCGAGACGTTGACGTCGGCGCGCATCGAACCCTCGTCCATGTTGCCGTCGCAGGTGCCGAGATAGCGCACGATGGTGCGCAGCTTGGTGACATAGGCTTTGGCCTCGTCGGCGGAGCGCATGTCAGGTTTGGAGACGATCTCCATAAGCGCCACGCCCGAGCGGTTGAGGTCGACATAGGACATGGTTGGATGCTGGTCATGCATCGACTTGCCGGCATCCTGCTCCAGATGCAGCCGCTCGATGCCGACCTCGATGTCCTCGAACTCGCCCTGCCGATCCGGACCGACCGAGACGATCACCTTGCCCTCACCGACGATCGGCTGCTTGAACTGCGAGATCTGGTAGCCCTGCGGCAGGTCCGGATAGAAGTAATTCTTCCGGTCGAAGACCGATTTGTGATTGATCTCGGCCTTCAGCCCAAGCCCGGTACGGATCGCCTGCTTGACGCATTCCTCGTTGATGACCGGCAGCATGCCCGGCATCGCCGCGTCGACCAGGCTGACATTGGCGTTGGGCGCCGCGCCGAACGCCGTCGAGGCGCCGGAAAACAGTTTTGCTTCCGAGGTCACCTGCGCATGCACCTCGAGGCCGATGATGATTTCCCAGTCGCCGGTGGCGCCGGGGATCAGGCGTTTGGCGTCGGGCGTGCGGGTATCGATGATGGTCATGGGAGCCTGCAATTGGAACTATGGAATATGCGCAAACGCATATTTTGATGTGCAACTTCGCTAGTGCAAACCGCCAAAAGAGACAAGCGCAAAGCCCGCAGGCTGGCCTTTTCAGCCGCTTTCGCCTATAGGCCACTCATCCCAATGGAGAGTGGATGTCCACTTACGCTCAGTCCCGGTAAGGCCCTGACCTCGTAGCGAGGCAGGGCAGAAAAACTGAAACCCCGTGCCGCGACATGCTCGCGGCGGCGGCTTTTTTGTTTTCCCGGGAACTCTCCGCATGGACATTTCGCGCAGCGCATGACCCCGAAAATCGGAAATCGATTTTCGGAAAGGATCATGCGCCAAATCAAAAGTGCCACAGCGTCCTTTGCGCGTCCAAGAGGACGCGCGGCGCTGTGGGACAGCGCATCCTGCACCTGCTCGCGCAGGGCGGGCGCATCGAAATCGAAAAGAACGAAAAGAAGCGGATCGCCTCCGTCAAATGCCTGACCCGCGACGGTTGGCATTATCCGGGCGTCGGTCTCGACCTGTTTCGAAAACTGAAACGGAAGAAGGCGGTTTCCTCGTCGGGCGGCGGCCCCTACCGCATCACTCGGCGCGGGCTCGAACTCGTCCGCGCCGAACTCGACAACAGGTAGCATAGGGCTCCGCCGGTCGGCTTCCGGCCGGCGGTTTCCCTTCACAGCTCAGGCGGTGGCGATATAGGCCCTGATTTCCTCGGCCTCGCGCTCGACATCCTCGATGCGCCGCTTGACCACGTCGCCGATCGACACGATGCCGTAGAGCAGGCCGTCTCTTTCCACCGGCAGATGACGGAAGCGGCCCTTGGTCATGATTTCCATGACCTCGTTGACGGTGTGGTTCTCGTTGCAGATCTTCACCTTGGGCGTCATCGCCGAGCGCACCGGGATTTCAAGTGCTGCCGCTCCTTCCCTGGCGATCACCCGTACGATGTCGCGTTCAGAAAGAATGCCGACGATCTTGTGATCGCCATTGGTGATGACCAGCGCGCCAATCCTGTGTTCGGTCAGGATACGAATAGCTTCGCTCAGCTTTTCGTTCGGCCCGAGCGTCAACACGTCATGGCCTTTCTTCTCGAGAATTGCCTTAACAGTCATGGCGTCCTCCTCAGCTTTTGCTTGCCGGTTCCTGCCCTGACCGGCATTCACGTTCCGGTGAACATCGTGCGCCGTGATTGGTTGCATTTCAAGTGCGGCGGTCATTGCTCGTCTGCGTGGACGTCCTGCTGGCGCCGATCGAAAAGGTGCACGCCGAAGAAGCCGGCGACAAAGCCGCCAGTATGGGCTTCCCAGGCGATCTGGCTGTCAACACCGGGTGCAAAGCCGATAAGGCCGGTGACGAGATTGATCACCATCCAGACGCCGAGAAAGGTCATGACGCCGCGCGAGCGCAGCACCTCCGCGATCGGCAGCGGCGCACCGGCAAAGGCGGCCTTGCCCGAAGAGCGGTCGATGCGGAACCCAAAGCGCGCCGCCGCCCCCATCATGCCTGAAATGGCGCCCGAAGCGCCGACCAGCGGCGCCTGGCCGAGCGGATGCACGGCCCAGAACAGCACCACCGCCGCCAGTCCGGTCGCGGCGAAGAACAGCGAGAACCAGAACGTGCCGAACCGGTTCGCCAGCGGCGAGCCGAAAGCCGCGAGCCACACCATGTTGATGGCCAGATGCGCGAAGCCGCCATGCAGGAAGGCATAGGTGAAGGGGCTGGTGAACGCGTAGACATCGAGATCGAACTGGCCGGAGTAGCGGATCGGCACGAAGGCGGTTCGCACCAGCAGGGCAAAATCCTGGTCGTCGGTGAGCCCGTAGACGCGGATCAGGTGGACGGCGACGCAGATGCCGATCACCGCCAGCACTACCGGCGGCAGGTTGAACACCGGCTCGCGGCGCGGCTCCGGGGCCTCATCCTGCTGTTCGGTTTCGGAAGGACTTGCCGGTTCACTCATTCACATTTGTTCCAGGGATTCGGATGTTGAGCATTTAGAGCAAAGCGGGTCTGAGCGGGAATTTTTCTCTCCGCCTCCGCCGGACGAGCGCTCCCTCTGGCGAGCGCCACGGGAACCCCCACTTCGCCATATGGCCGCGGGCAGCTTGTTTTCACGGCAGGCTTGAGCACCGCCAGGTTGCTCGATTGGCGACTACAATTGGCGCGATTTCGCCGCGTGTTCAAAAGAGGCTACCTGGAGCCCTAGCGCAACTCTCGCTTGACCGGTTTCGGCAAGATGTCGTCGACGACATTCGGCAATACTGTCTTGACCTCGGCGCTCTCGAGCATGGCGCCTATGGCGTCGGGATCTCCGCTCACGGATGCGGAGTTGGCCGAAGGACGGACCTTTCCCAATGTCACCGCGCCAGGCTTTCCGACGCTTTTTTCGGCCTGCTCGATCACGCGCGAAACGGTCTCGGGCAATGCTGCGCCGGCGACGTCGTCGTTGAAGAAAACCTGCGCACTCACCGGCTTGCCGGAGCGCGCCTGGCGCTCAAGCTCGTCTTTGATGGCCGCCGGGCTCCATTCCTGAGATGTCTTTTCATCGGCCATGTCGCAAGCCTCCGGTTTCCCTGCGGCAATATATAGGCCCGATCTTGCAAATGACAGGCGGCAGGTTTCGGCTTCGACGGCCTGGGTCCGAAATTCGCAGCCCTTTCGGGATGATGCGAATTTCGGATGCCACACTGCAGCACCGCGCATCCATTTGGGACGCGCAAAGGACTAGATTCTGGCAGCAGCAACTTTCTTGCCCGTCGATTTGGTCGCGCGTCTGGTGACCGGCTTTGCTTTCGAGACCTTCCGCCGCGAAGCCACTGCGACTGCCGGGCCTTTCACTGGCAAAGGCGAACCCGTCAGCAACTGGAAGGCGCGCCGCACGTCGGGCAGCCCGCGGTTGCCGCGTGCCTTCAGCATGCCCGCCGGCAATGTGCAGGAGCCGATGATCGCCTGCTCGATCTGGTCGATGCTCGCTGCCGGCTTTGCCTGCTTGAGCAGCACCGCCAGCCCCGCGACATGCGGCGTCGCCATGGACGTGCCGTCCATTTCGGCAAACTTTCCGCCTGGGATGCAGGAGAGGATCCCGACCCCAGGCGCCACCAGATCGGGCACCAGCGGATCCGCCGGCCGGTCGAATTTCTGACCGCTCGAGAACGACGCCACCGCGTCCGCCTGATCCATCGCCCCGACGGAAAGGACATTTTCATAATTGCCCGGGGAACGGCTGGTCAGCGGCCCTTCATTGCCGACCGCGAAAACCGGCAGCACGCCGCCAGCACGCAGCGCATTGATGATCTGCTGGAATGCGGGCGTAAAGCCCCGCAAGCCCAGCGACATGCTGAGAATGGGACACTTCTTTTCGATAATCCAATCCATCCCGGACAAAATCCGGTCGATCACCTGGCCGCCTTCGATCACCATGGCGCTGGCGATCTGCGCTCCCGGCGCAACGCCGAAGGCACCCTTCTCTCCCGCCCGTCCGACTATGGTGCCGGCCGTGTGGGTGCCGTGCTCGTCGCTGTCATGCGGCTTGGCGTCGGGGACCTTGTCGCCTGCCAGGTCGAACTCGGCGAAATCGAAGATGGCGCCCTTGAGCGATGGATGGTCGCCGTCGATGCCCGTATCGAGATGGCCAACGACGACACCCTTGCCGTCGAACCCGGCATTCCACATATCCTCCACGCCCAGCCGGCGCAGCCCCCAGCTCACCGTTTTCCTGGGCCGTGCCGGCCTGATGCTCGTCGGCCGGATGAGGCTCAATTCCGGCGCCTTGACGATGCTTCCCGCAGTCGGACTCGTCTCGAGGGCAGCCATGCCGGCTGCATCGACAAAGCCCGTGGCGAAGCCCAGATGAGGATAGACGCGCATGCGGCGCGTCGCCGGATCCACGGCCCGCCGGAAACTGCGGCTGGCGGAAGCTCGGGCGTCGAGCGCCAGGCTTTCCTGCTGTGCTTCGCTGGGGACGATAAAGTGATCCTGCAATTGCGCTTCAGCGTCGCGAGACGCTGAACTGTCGACGCCGCCTCGCGCCGCCGCAGCAAGACCGGCCCCGAGCCCAACCGGGGTCAGCGTTACGATGACCTTCGCGTAGCCGACCGACGCGATGGTTTCTGCGATGTCCTGATTGGCCATGATGTCCTCCCGTCTATGGTTTCAAGCTGCGTTGCACTGCTGCCCATGCGCCGACGCCATCCATGGCGGACCGGGTCGAAACCGGCCGCCCTGCCGAAGCAGATGCCGGGGACCGTGGTCGACGATTGTTTTGTGGAGGCGCCCACTTATTTCGATTTTGAAAATTCGGCGGCATTGCAAACATATTCGATGCTTGTCTTGCTTCGATGCTTGTCCTGCGCCATCGGCCATCTTAGTTTGTCGATCCCTCATGCTATGTGAAATTACTCACTTAGGAAAATATTTATCGAAGCAACGGTGACCCCACTTGTACATCAATGCTTTGGGGACATAACGTCGGGCAAATAATTCATCGGCCATGTTTGAGGGAGGCGATCATGCAGTACATGCGTAAGAACGTCTGGGAACTCGGCAATGACTGGGCCGCGCCGATCCTGTGGTACGCACGAGGCGTTGCAGCGATGAAGTCGCGAGCGCTCGCCAAGCGACGAGCTGGCGTTTCTATGGTGCCATCCACGGGATCGACCGGTCGCTCTGGAAACAGCTCGGTTATCTGAGTTCGTCCGACCCGCTGCCCAGCAGCGCCAACATCAAGCGTTTCTGGCAGCAGTGCCAGCACGGCAGCTGGTATTTCCTGCCATGGCATCGCGGCTATGCCGCAAGCTGGATGGTTGCGGGCGCCGTGCTGCTGTCCTTGGCCTTCGCGGTGCGGCTGACCGCTCCGGCATCTTGGCTGCCGCTCACGGCAGCGGCAATGCTCGCCCTTGTTTGGCAGATTTCACCCGCCAAGCAGATTTGTCTCAATCGATGCCACGTCCGGCCGGAGCTGGCCGCGTTCGGGCCGGCGGCCGATCTCGACGCGATCCATTTCGGCGCGACGCACGGCGCCCTTGCTGGTTCCGTATGGGCATATCGCCGCCATGGCCGCGGTCGCGCTGTGGCTTTTCGCCGAGCGTCTCGACCGGCCGATGACAGCGCGCTGGAGCTGGCGCGGCCCGGGCAAGGCCATCCGCATTGCGGTTGCGCAAATGGGGATGCGACCGCCGCGCAGCTAGAGCAATTCCAGGAAAGTGCGTAGCGGTTTTCCGTCCGGAATTGCATCAAAACAAAAGGATAGAGCGGTTCTGCGTTTCCGTGAAACGGTGAATCGCTCTAGCAGATCGCACGGCGGCGAATCGCCGGAACGAATCATCCGGCGCGAATCAAAAAAGAAGCCGTTCAAGGTCCCCCCTTGAACGGCTGGTCGAGTCCCCTGCTCCCCTGAACTCTTGACTGAAGTGCTGCCGATCGTTGCGAAACGACCGTTTTTGGAGTGGTTTTGGTGTGCCACAGCCGCCGCCGGACAGCAATGTAAACCACTTGTTAACCTTAACGTCCCCGACCCGTGAACAAGTGTTAACGATGCTGGCACGCATCCTGCAACGCAACGCATGTAGTCATCGGAGGGCGCCCTGTCTGTTCGCCGATGGGACATGAAAAGACAGATTGCGCGGAAGAGCACAAAATGAACCAGAACGGATCGATCACGCTGTTCCATTATTGGAACCGGCTGCGTGATGGGCGCTCCGCCCCGAAGCGTTCGGAAGTGGAGCCCGCCGATATCAAATCGCTGCTTGCCGACACGTTCATCCTCGAAAGGGATACGCGCGGCGAAGCGGTGTTCCGGCTTGCCGGCACCAGGCTTTGCGCCGGATATGGCCGTGAACTCAAGGGGTTCTCCTTTCCCTCCCTGTGGCGCGAGAAGGACCAGCGGCTCGTCGCGCGGCTGGTTCACGGCGTCTTCGACCAGAAGTCGGTGGTGCTCATCACCTATGAGGGTTTTAGCCGCAACGGCCGTTCCAACAAATTCGAACTGCTTGCCCTGCCGCTCGACGGCGGCGTCGAGAATCCGCGCTGCCTGGGCGTCATCAGCGCCGCCGAAAGGCCGTTCTGGCTAGGTGCCGATCCGATCACCGATGCGCTGATCGATTCGATCCGCGTCGTCGATCCGGACAAGGAGCCGATGTTCCTGAAGAACCGGCCGGCGATCAGCGTTCCCTCGCTTGTCCCCTCCGAATACGACCCGCCCGAAACGATTTCGGCGCTCGGCCGCGCGCGTCGCATCCGCCATCTCGTGGTGTTCGACGGCGGGCGTGGGGAATAGTTCAAATCTGAAGTCTTATCTTAAGGCTGACGGCGGACTTTTCTTCTTTGTTAACCTGCATGGCTGTACTTTTCCGGGTGAAATTCCTCGCATCGACGCGCGGGAATGCCAACGGGGTGTAGGCAGTCATGAGGTCAGCGGCGGTCGACTACGCGCCGTCCCGCGCCGTCCCGCGCCGTCCCGCGCCGAAAGGCGTAACTTTCAGCGCGTCCGGGTCAAGATCTATGGGCGCTTCATGCTGGAAGACCGCACCGAGCACCCGTGCCAGGTGATCGACATGTCGCCTGGTAATGTCGCGTTGCGTGCCGAGCGCATCGGCATGCCCGGCGAAAAAGTCATCGCCTATATCGACCACATCGGCCGCATCGAAGGCGTCGTCACCCGCACCTCGCAGGACGGCTTCGCCATGACCGTCATTGCCTCGGAGCGCAAGAAGGACAAGCTCGCCGCGCAGCTGACCTGGCTCGCTAACAAGCATGAGCTCGACCTTCCGGAAGACCGCCGCCACGAGCGCGTCGCGCCGCGCAATCCGATGAGCGTGCTCCAGCTTACCGACGGACGCCAGTACCAGTGCCGCATCATCGACCTGTCGCTGTCGGGCGCGGCGATCGAGATCGACGTCAAGCCGGCCATCGGCATCCAGGTCATGCTGGGCACGATGCGCGGCCAGGTGGTGCGTCACTTCGAGGATGGCGTCGCCGTCGAATTCGCCGTCATCCAGCGCCCGGAAACCCTGGACTCCGAATTCAACGCGCCGCGCTCCTGACGAGCGGTAGTCCGCCAGACGATTGAACCGGCCCATTGCGGCCGGTTTTTTTGTTGTTCTCACTGACGCCCGCGACCAAAATGACCCACGCTGAGACACGGGTTGCATACCGCCAAAAACCGGCTCCGAAGAAGGTCCAAGCAATTTTAGATCAAACTAATTCAAATTTTATGTTTATTCTATTGGCGTTTTACTCAATGTCTACTTCGCGTTTTTGCGTCAAATAAATCCGCCTGTGACAAGGTCTCCTCAAACGGGGAGACTAAAACAATGAAGAAGACGAGGGGCGAGCTGTTGCTCATGGCAATGGCGATGCAGCTTTCCGCTTTGGCTACAGCCTATGCAGGGCCGGTTTTCATGCACACGGGCGGCCGCACCACCCAGCCGGTCGGCCACTACGAATTCTGCCAGAAGCTTCAAGGAGAATGCACCGAAAGGACGCCGAAGCAGGCACCGATCGAACTGACCCGCAAGCTCTGGGCGAAGATCGTCAGCATCAACAATTCGGTCAACACCAGGATCACGCCGCGCACCGACATGGAAATGTGGGGCAAGGAAGAGGTCTGGTCCTATCCCGACAGCGGCTTTGGCGATTGCGAGGACTATGCGCTGGAAAAGCGCCGCGAGCTGATGAACATCGGCGTCCCGGCCGGCGACCTCCTGATGACGGTGGCGCGCCAGCCGAACGGCGACGGCCACGCGGTGCTCACCGTGCGCACCAGCCTCGGCGAGTTCATCCTCGACAATCTGCAGCTCAAGGTGCTGGCCTGGACCGACACCGACTACACCTACCTGAAGCGCCAATCGACGGAGAATTCGGGCGTTTGGGTGACGATCAACGATGGCCGCGAGGACGCGGTCGCCAGCGTCCGCTGAGGACGCCAATGCATGTCGCCCAAAAGTGCGCAGCGGTTTTGGGATAACGACAAGCATAGAGCAAGAGGTTAAGCGCATCGCATGAATGCGACGCGCCTAGGGAGAAAACCCGGTCGAGTCCCCACCCTCCCCGTCCCCAACGACCGGGTTTTAGGAGCCGGCCCCGTCCCCGGGCCGGCTCCGCCATTTCTGGAGTAAGCTGTTGAAATTCTGACCGAAGATACGGTTTCAATAGCTCAGATTTCTGTTTGCGGCCCGCCTCTGCTACAACAGCAAGTAGCGCGAACCGGGTCCGGCCGTGGTTTCTCCGGCCAGAGTTCGAAATCCGAGAGTGCGCCAGCCGCGAGAAGTCCTGCATGCCGACCGAACCCCGATCACCGCGCTTGGCGGTGCTTATCGACGCTGATAACGCTTCCGCCAAGATTGTCGACGGCCTGTTCGAGGAGATCGCCAAGATCGGCGAGGCCAGCGTCCGCCGCATCTATGGTGACTTCGCAAATGCCCGGTCGAAGGGATGGGCTGACGTTTTGTCGAAGCACGCGATCATTCCGCAGCAGCAGTTTGCTTACACCACTGGGAAGAACGCTTCCGATATCACACTCGTGATCGACGCGATGGACCTGCTTCACAGTGGTCGCTTCGACGGCTTCTGTCTGGTCTCTTCCGACAGTGACTTCACCCGGCTTGCCGCCCGCATACGTGAACAAGGCGTTGATGTGTTCGGGTTTGGGGAGCAGAAAACCCCGGAGAGTTTCCGGCAGGCATGTCGCCGTTTCGTCTATACCGAAAACCTTCTCCGCAGCGCTGAGGATAGTCAGGATGCTGCGCCGGCTAGAAAGCCACTTGAGGTGCCGAGCGCCGCGACGCCCATACTGCGGAAGGTCATCGGCCAGATGGAAAGCGAAGATGGCTGGGTGCTTCTAGGCACCTTCGGCAAGCAGCTTTTAAACCTCTTCTCCGACTTCGACCCTCGCACCTACGGCTTCAGCAAACTTAGCGACCTGGTGAGGAATACAGCCGCATTCGATATTGAAAATCCCAAAGGTGGGGCCATGCGAATACGGATCAAAGCTGCAGCGAAAAAAGGGAAAAGCAAATCCGAGTGACGCCGTCATGCTGGAAATCCCGGAAGACCGATGCGAGCGCCACAGGCTGTTCAAGGCCATCGACGATGCCTTCAAGGCCGGTGACTTCGAGGGCCTTGGCAAGGCCCTCGGCGGCTCGTCGCGCTGGTACGACGAGGCGATGCCATTCGAGCTCGGCCTCGGCCATCCGCTGGAATATGCGATCTACTGGAGCTCATCTCCCTTCATCTCGACCTTGCTCGATGCGGGTTCGAATCCGAACTACGGGGACCACGCCGGATTTCCTTCGATCATCGCGGCACTGTCCACCGAGCGGACGGACAAGCTCGAAATCATCCGCATCCTGATCGACCACGGCGCGGATCCTGATATGCGGGGCGTCAACGACTGGACACCGCTCCACTATGCGGTGGCCATTCGCGACGCCGAAGCGATCCGCCTGCTTCTGGCGGCGGGCGCCGATCCGTCGCTCAAAACCCGCATCGATGACTATACGACAGCCCTAGCGGAAGCCGATGCGGCCGGCTTCGAAGCCGGCGCTTCATTGCTGCGTGATCCGATGCGCAGGCGCGGTTCCGATTGATGCTCGATCGTGGTGCGCAACCATAGTGGAAGAGCCGAAGACCTATCCGGATTTTACCTCAGGCCTTCTTCAGCCCTGCCTTGAACCGCTTGCCGTTGGCGACATAGTGTGCGGCCGAGCCGCGCAACCTGGCGATCGCTGCTTCGTCCAGTTCCCTCACCACCTTCGCGGGCGAGCCGACGATCAGCGAATTGTCGGGGAACTCCTTGCCTTCTGTCACCAGGGCGCCGGCGCCGACCAGCGAATTCCTGCCGACCCTCGCGCCATTGAGCACGATTGCGCCCATGCCGATCAGGCTGTTGTCGCCGATCGTGCAGCCATGCAGCAGCGCGCGGTGGCCGATCGTGCAGCCCTCGCCGATGGTCAGCGGAAAGCCCGGATCGGTGTGCATTACCGTATGTTCCTGCACATTGGTCTCGGCGCCTATGACGATCGGCTCATTGTCGCCCCGGATGACGACGCCGAACCAGAAGCCGGCGTTGCGGCCGACCTTGATGTCGCCGATCAGCGTCGCGTCCGGCGCGATCCAGTTGCTGTCGGCGTCCTCGAAGCTGGGGGCTTTGCCATCGATCGCATAGGCCGGCATCTCGTCTCCGATTCGTCTCAAGCCACGTAGTCGATCGAGACTAGAGCAATTCCAGGAAAAGTGCCTAGCGGGCCAGCCCACGACGCAATGGCGATCAGCACGACGCCCAGCGCCAACGCCCAGGCGACGGCCGTGCAGCCGCAGGAGATCAGCGCCAAGGTCGAGATGCGGCCTTGCCTGCGGGCGTTCAAAGCATCGTTGACGAGCATGAACGGCCCGGCGCAAGCCGTCGCGGCCAGCGAGCGCAGGACATGCGTCGGTGAGACATAGGGTTCGGCAAAGGCAAGCCGGCGACCCGACATCAGCTCCATCGCCGATCCGGCCAGGCCGCATGCGGTCAGGCCGACCGCAAAAGCAAACAGAACGAGCTCCACGGGGCCCATCTTTACCTCCCGTTTACCATGAAACCGCACAGTCGGTTTCGAAACGGGCGCTGCAAGAGCCATGCCGCGCCATGTGTGCCGCCCCAGGACACCTGCGGGAGTTACGGGCGACGACATCGGGGATTGCGATGAAGCAGGCAGCGGCCGCTAACGGTCCGGAATTCGACATCGTCGATTCCACGCTGATGAAGCGGGTGTTCTATATCTTCGCGGCGCTGGCGCTGGTGTCGGTGGTGATCAGCCTGGGCGGCAAATGGCTTGGCCGCTCGATCGCCATGGCCGGCTACACCGACGACACGACGATCCATGAGGTGGTGATCGGCAACAATGTCATCGCCGTGCCGGCAAACATGATCCGGTTCGAGCAGGCGCGGCGCGACGGCATCGCTTCGCGGCTCGACCTCTATCTGCGTTATCCCGAGATGGACGGCTACAGCGCCGCCGCCCGCGACGACTTCAATCACACCGGATCGAGCAGGGACATCGTCTTCCTGTCGTTCGAGCAACAGATGATGTCGCGCGACATGAGCGGCCGCTTCACCCCGATCTACAGCGCCTTGATCGCCCAGCCGGGCATAGCAGGACCAGGCGGCACGACGCTTTATCGCTTCACCGAAAAATCAGGCTACCTCAACGAGCTGCTTGCGGTCGCCAACCGCCCAGGCAAGGACCCGTTCGTCGCGCGTTGCCTGAGCGGACCGACTGCCGAGGAATCGCTGGCGCCCTGCGAGCGCGACATCCATGTCGGCGACGGCCTCAGCCTCACCTATCGCTTTCCGCGGGAGTTTCTCGGCGACTGGCAGGCGCTTGATGCCGCGATTGCCGCCCAGACCGCGCATGCGCTGAAGACAGTGCGCTAAAGCCCTTCGTTGCCTATTCACAAATGCAAACGGCTGTCCGGGCCGCATCGCTGCAGCACCGGCCAGCCGCGAATTCAGGCTCAGGCCAGATCGATGTCGAGGATCGCCATCGAGAAATTGTAGTCGCCGTCATCCTCGTCCTTGAAGACGATGCCGAGGAATTCGTCGCCGACATAGACCTCGGCCGAATCCTCCTTGCGCGGACGTGCCTTCACCTGGAGCTTGGGATTTTGGAAGACACGCTTGAAATAGGCGTCCAGTTTTCTGATTTCGTCCGGCTTCAAAAGTCTTCTCCGAAATGTCGGGCTTGTTCGTTGGAACGCGCTTCTGACACGCAGACGATGGCGATGTAAAGGCAAGCCGTAGGGATATGACGCGGGAACTGAGCGGCCGAAGCAGGCACCCGGAATCCGGCTGCCCACTCGGACGCGAAAATCAGATGTCGAAGCTGACGACGTGGTCCATCGTCTGCGACGGCAGAAGCTGGTCCATCTGCCGCGAAGGCTGGTCGCAACCGGTCTCGCCGACGACGCGCGCCGGCACGCCGGCAACCGTCTTGTTGTGCGGCACTGGCGACAGCACCACCGAACCGGCCGCGATCTTCGAGCAATGGCCGACTTCGATGTTGCCGAGAATCTTGGCGCCGGCGCCGATGAGCACGCCACGGCGGATCTTCGGATGACGGTCGCCGCCGGCCTTGCCGGTACCGCCGAGCGTCACGCCGTGCAGGATCGACACGTCGTCCTCGATCACCGCGGTCTCGCCGACGACGAGGCCTGTGGCATGATCGATGAAGATGCCCTTGCCGATGCGGGCGGCCGGATTGATGTCGGTCTGGAACACCGAGGACGAGCGGCTCTGCAGATAGAGCGCGAAATCCCTGCGGCCCTGGTTCCACAGCCAATGCGCCAGCCTATGGGTCTGGATGGCATGAAAACCCTTGAAATAGAGCACCGGCATGATGAAGCGGTCGCAGGCCGGATCGCGATCGTAATAGGCCTGGATGTCGACGCGCACCGTCGTCGGCCAGTCCTTGTCGTCGGCCAGCATCGATTTGAAGGTCTGGCGAATGAGGTCTGAGCCGACGTCCTGATGGTCGAGGCGCTCGGCCAACCGGTGGATGACCGCTTCCTCCAGGCTTTCCTGATTGAGGATGGTGGAATAGAGGAACGCCGCCAGCAGCGGATCGCGGTTGACCGCTTCCATCGCCTCATCGCGGATCGAGCGCCAGATCGGATCGACCGGCTGCACCACACTGGGACGGGCAATTGTAATGCTGTTCATCGACGGTCTCCGGCCTGCCGGCTATTCTCCGGCCGCACATATAAGCCAGATCGTAGCAGGATTGAACTCAATTTTCCTTAGTGCTCTGTCAAATGGATTTGGTTCATGGAAAATCAAGCAGCCATGGAAAACGAACCCTTGATCGACGAGCCGTTGAAACGCGCGCTTTCCGCGCTCTATCAGGCGCTGGATCGGCACTACCACAACCTCGCCCATATCGAGGCGATGCTGGCGCTGGCCAGGCACTATCGCGCTTCGCTGCACGACCCTGGGGCCGTCGAAGCAGCGATCTGGTTCCACGACGCAATCTATGACAGCCGGACCAAGGACAACGAGGCCAGGAGTGCAGCGCTTGCCGAGGAAAAACTCGCCGGCCGCACCGATCCGGAACGTCTTGGCCGTGTCGCCACGATGATCGTCGCGACCGCCACGCACGAACTGCCCAGCCTTCAAAGGCTTGGCGACGAGCACTCCATCCGCGACGCGGCGTTGTTCCTCGACATGGACCTTTCGATCCTCGGTGCCGCACCGGAGGCGTTCGACGCCTATGAACAGGCGGTCCGCCGCGAATATGGCTGGGTCGAGGAACCGATGTGGCGAGCCGGTCGCAGCGCGATGCTGAAGACGTTCCTCGCCCGCCCGCATGTCTATCACAGCGAGGAATTCCGGCAGCGGTTCGAACCGCAAGCCCGGCGCAACATTGCGCGATCGATCGCGGCGCTCGAACCCTAATCCGGAAACGTCTCCATGCGTTGCGCATAGGGTTTGAAGCCGGCGCGCCTGTACACCTCTTGCGCTCCGGGATGGTCGTAAGTGTCGGTGTGCAGCCACAGCCTTTCGGGCCGATGCGACCAGGCGGCGCGAAGCGATCGGTCGAGCAGGAACGGACCGAGTTTGCGGCCTTGAAATCTGGGGATGAGCCCGAAATAGGTCAGCTCGACGTCCGCCTGGCCGACGCCGTTGAATTCGCACAGACCGGCGGCCTCGCCATCCACACGCAGGATATGCGTCGATGCAAGCGCGAGCAGTCGCTCGAGCTCGCCTGAACCCATGCGCAGCCGCTGGTCCCACTGCACGGGCTCACCGACGGCGCGGTAGAGGCTGACATAGCCGTCGATATCGAGCGTTTCGTGCGCGACCATCGCACCCGGCGCGGGAGCCGCAAAGGCGTCGCCGGACGGCGGCACGATCATCTCCATATAGGTGACGAGAAGGTCGACCATGGCAATTCGGGTTCGAGGCTGAAGGGTACGGCACCGGATGACATCGGGGCCGCCGCTGCTTCAAAGGGGGTTTTCGGCGTAAAACTCCAGCACGCGCTGTTTGAAGCTCTTGTCGCCGACCGCCAGCATATGGTCGCGGGCCTCGATGTGAAAAGCCCTGGCGTTCGGCATCAGCGCCGCCAGTTCGTCCGGTGAACCGCCAATGTCGTCCTTCGTTCCGACGGCGACCAGGGTCGGCTGGGCAATGCGCGCCATGTCGTCCTCGCTGAGCAATTCGCGTGACGTGGCGATGCAGGCGGCCAGTGCGCGGCGGTCGCTGCGCGTCTGGTCGGCGAAGGCGCGGAACGAGCGGCCACGCGGATGGGTCGTGGCATCGGGATCGTCCGCAAGCAATGCTGCGGCGATCGGATCCCAGTCGCCGACGCCGTCGACCATGCCGATGCCGAGCCCCCCGAACACCAGCGTCGCCACCTTGTCCGGCTCGGACAAGGCGAGGAAAGCCGAAATGCGCGCGCCCATCGAATAGCCCATCACATGCGCGCGCTCGATGCCGAGATGGTCGAGCAGCGCTGCCCCGTCCGAGGCCATTTTTGCGGGCGTATAATCGGCCTCGTTGTAGCTCTTCGACGACGAACCGTGACCGCGATTGTCGAAAGCGATGGCGCGGTAGCCGGCATCGTTCAGCGTCTTGAACCAGCCGGGCGACACCCAGTTGACATAATGGCTGGAGGCAAAGCCGTGGACCATCAGCACCGGATCGCCATGGCCCGACGCCGGCTGGCGATCGAGGAACGCAAGATCGAGGCCGTCATGGGAAAGAAACTGCATCGGCAATCCGAAATGCTCAGTTGGAATCGATGTTCGGCGTGTCGCCCTTGTCCGCCGGCGGCATCGCGGACCCGGGTTCGGTGCCGATTGCCGGGTGGCGCAGCAGGTCGCCATACGCGATGCCGTCCTTGGCGGCGGTGCCCGCCTTGAGTTCGAGCACGAAGCGCACCGGCAGACCGGACGAGATGACCGCCTCGGATTCCGGTTCGCCTCGCTTGATCGAGCGGACCTTGCCGTCCTGGCCGACAAAGATCAGGTCAAGCGGCATCGGTGTGTCCTTCATCCAGAAGGTCAGCGGCCCCGAACTCTCGAACACGAACAGCATGCCGTGGTCGTCGGCCATGTCCTTGCGGAACATCAGGCCGGCCTCGCGCTCGTCGGACGCATCGGCGATTTCAATGGAAAAGGAACGCTCGCCCGACTTCGTCACCGCGACCAGCGGCGTCGGATCGACGGGCAGGATCATTGCCTGGCCGTCCGCCGCAGTCGGCTGCTGCGAATAGAAATAAGCACTCGCTGCCGCGGCGAAAGCCAAGGCGGCGCACATCGCGCACGCTGTCAGCCAGTTCCTGGGAGCCATACATTTTCCTCGGCCGGAATTCGTCCCGGGCCATAATCCAGAACTTCGGTTCGGAAAAGGTGATGGTCAAGTAAAAGATAGACCCCCATCCCGATTCAACCGAGATGGATCAGGCTCCAAGGTGTGTTGAGATTCAGGTCAGGCCGAGCAGCCATTTGCAGGCCGGCTGAATATCAACACGCCTCAGTGCGAGACCGGCAACGTGCCCACATCGGGGTGGATTTCGGCGGCCATAAGGCCCTTGTCGCCGCGGCCGAAGCGGACCAGAACGACCTGACCGGGCCTGAGCTCGGTAATGCCGTAGCGGCGCAACGTCTCCATATGGACGAAAATGTCCTCAGTACCCTCGCCGCGGGTCAGGAAGCCGAATCCCTTGGTGCGGTTGAACCACTTCACCAGCGCCCGTTCGAGGCCGCTTTCGGGCGTCACCGTGATGTGGGTGCGCTGCTCCTGCATCTCCGCAGGATGGACGGCCGTGCTGGCATCCATGGACAGCACCCGGAAAGCCTGCAGGCCGCGCTCGCCCTGCTTGACGAGGCAGACGACGCGCGCGCCTTCCAGAGCGGTCTGGAACCCGTCCTTTCGAAGGCATGTCACATGGAGGAGGATGTCGCCGGATACACCATCGTCCGGAAGAATGAACCCGTAGCCCTTGGCCACGTCAAACCACTTGATGGCACCGGCGATTTCGACAAGATCGGCGGTGTCGCCGCCGCTGTCTCGCGTCAAGGCGTCGTCAAGGCTTCCGTCCCGCCCCGTGAAAGAGGCCTTTTCCCCCATAAGAACGCCCCCTTTTTTCAAGAACACCACAACTGATTCTTGACATCAGATTAACACCGGGGATTCCGGTCTGTGCAAGGCCTGACGTGCCTTTTTTCACGGTTCAATACAGGAAAACCGGATTTGTCGTTTGCCGGCGCGTCCGGATGCGGCAATTGCCCTTTGGCCGGGCGGCCCCTATGTTGCGCCGCACCCCAACATATCGAGGAAATCACATGCGCTATCTGCACACCATGGTTCGCGTCGCCGACGTCGATGCATCGCTCGATTTCTACTGCAACAAGCTCGGCATGAAGGAAGTGCGCCGCCACGAAAATGAGCAGGGGCGTTTCACGCTGATCTTCCTTGCCGCGTCCGAGGACGAGCAGAGCGGCATCGCAGACAAGGCGCCGCTGGTCGAACTGACCTACAATTGGGATCCGGAAGACTACAAGGGCGGCCGCAATTTCGGCCATCTCGCCTATGAGGTCGACGACATCTATGCCACCTGCCAGCATCTGATGGACAATGGCGTCACCATCAACCGGCCGCCGCGCGACGGCAACATGGCCTTCATCCGCTCGCCGGACGGCATCTCGATCGAGCTCCTGCAGAAAGGCCCGGCCAAGGCCAAGGCCGAGCCCTGGGCTTCGATGCCGAACACCGGAAGCTGGTAGCCGATCAATTTATCTTGAGCGGGTACCGCCGGACGGAGACGCCCGGCGTCCTTTGCCGTTTCGCACGACGGCACCTATGTACCCGGCTGTCGCGCCAGCTTAGCAAGGCTGGCACCCTGTCAAGCCATGGGCGCCTGCCCTCCCCCGGAGAACTCATACATGCCGACCAGCCGCGCCGACGTCGCCACCGAACATGCCAGCCGTTACCTGCAGCAGCTTTGCAAGCATTGGGCGCACAAATTCCCAGTCGAGTTCGACCCGACCCACGGCACCATCGACCTCTCTATGGGCCGCACCGTCATGGACGCCGATGCAACCGCCCTCCACATCGCGGTGACATCGGATGAGGCCGGTTCGCTCGAGCGCCTGGAAGCAGTCGTCGCCGACCACATCAAGCGCTTCGCCTTCCGCGAGGAACTGACCTTCGACTGGAAACAGGCTCCGGCGACCTAGGCTGCGCGTCAGCCGGAGCTGCCCGCCCCGCCGGCCAGTTCCAGCAGTGCCAGCACCGAACGCCAGTTGCGTGCGGTACCGGGCACTTTGAGGGTGCGTGGGATCAGTCCGGCAAACACCGATTTGCCGAGCCCGTCCGGTGCATGCAGGTAAAGCACGTCGCCCTTGACCTCGAAGCTTTCCGGGCCGGTGCATTTTTCAGCAAGCCGCGCGATCTCCTCGGCGGTCGGCTCGCGCTCCAGCACATAGGCATGGAGCTTGGTCGGGTCGCCGGCGACCTGCGGATAGGGGTTTTCCTTCACCAGCCGCTCGAACCGGCCGAGGTCGCGCACCATGATGCGCGAGTAAAAGCCCCATTTCTTCTCGAAGGCTGCTTCCAGCTGTTTGGTCAGGCTGGCCGCGTCGCTCTTCTTCGCCCGGAAGACGGCGTTGCCGCTCTGCACATAGGTGGCAACACCGGAAAAGCCGAGTTCCTCGAAGAAGGCTCGCAACTCCGCCATCTTGACGATGCGGTTGCCGCCGACATTGATGCCGGAAAACAGCGCGACGAACACCGTCTCTTTTTCGCTCATTCTGGCCCGCTCATATGATGAACCCGGCAAGCGTCTCGTTGTCGGTGATGTCCTGGTACTGGACGCCCTCGGCGTCGAAATTGGCCTTCAGCAAATCGAAATTGCGGCGGTCCTTGGTTTCGATGCCGATCAGCACCGAACCGAAATTGCGCGCCGATTTCTTCAGATATTCGAAGCGGGCGATGTCGTCGTCAGGCCCGAGCATTTCGAGGAAGTCGCGCAACGCGCCGGGCCGCTGCGGAAAGCGGATGATGAAGTACTTCTTCAGTCCTTCGAAGCGCAGCGCCCGCTCTTTCACATCGGGCAGCCGCTCGAAGTCGAAGTTGCCGCCCGACACCACCGCGACGATGGTCTTGCCCCTTATCTCCTTCTTCGAAAAATCCTTCAGCGCGTCGATCGCCAGCGCGCCGGCCGGCTCTAGCACCACGCCTTCGACGTTGAGCATCTCGATCATGGTCGCGCAGAGCCGGTTTTCCGGGATCAGCCGCACGGCATCGGCGGCAAACTCCTTGAGGTGGCGCAGTGGTTCGCGGCCGATCTCGGCGACCGCGGCACCGTCGACGAAATTGTCGACCTTGGCGAGCTTGATCCGCTTTCCGGTGGACAGGCTTTCGCTCAGGCTCGGCGCTCCGGCCGGCTCGCAGAACACGAAGCGCGTGTCGCGGTTCTGGTCGGCGAAGTAATGCGTCACGCCAGCGGCCAGGCCGCCGCCGCCGACCGGCAGCATGATGACGTCGGGCATGCGCGCGCCAGGCATCTGGTCGGCGATCTCATAGGCGACGGTCGCTTGCCCCTCTATGATGTCCTTGTGATCGAAAGGCGGCACCATATGCGCGCCCGCACTTTCGGTGAATTCGAAGGCGGCGCGGTAGCAATCGTCAAAGAAGTCGCCGACCAGCCTGATCTCGACGAAGTCACCGCCGAACAGACGCGTCTTGTCGATCTTCTGCTGCGGTGTCGTCACCGGCATGAACACGACACCCTTCTTGCCGAAATGGCGGCAGACGAAGGCAAAGCCCTGCGCATGATTGCCGGCCGAGGCGCAGACGAAAAGCTCGGCATCGTTGCCGGCGGCGAGGGCCTTGCGGAAAAAGGTGAAGGCGCCGCGGATCTTGTAGGAGCGCACCGGGGTCAGGTCCTCGCGCTTCAAGAGCACCCGCGCCCCGGTCTTCTTCGACAGATAGTCGTTTTCCTGCAGCGGCGTTTCCGGAAAGATCTGGCGGATCGCAGTGGCGGCGGCGGCGACGCGGGAGGAGAAACTGTTCATGGCGCCGTCACCTCTGGATCGAATGGTTCGAACGCGAAGCCTATTGCACAAATCGCTGTTTGCGGCCACCGATGCCGTGCGGCCGTCTTAACACGCCAGCAGAAATCCATTGGAGCCATCCATGTCCGTTTCGGCCGTCGCTTTAAAGACCATGTCATTGCCGGAATTCGGCGAGCCGACGGTGATGCCGCTCGTCCCACGAACCACCTACGAGGCACGCATCGAAGCACTGGCGGCGCGCGGCTCAAGGGCAGGCTTCGATGCCTTCGTCGTCTATGGCGACCGCGAGCATGCCGCCAATGTCGCCTATCTCTCAGGCTACGATCCCCGTTTCGAGGAGACGCTGCTGGTCATCCTTCCCGGCAGAGCGCCGAAGCTGCTGGTCGGCAATGAGGGCTGGGGCTACGCCGAGATCTGCGACGGGCCCTATGAACGTGTCCTCTACCAGACCTTCTCGCTGCCGGCGCAGCCGCGCGACCGCTCCGACGCGCTGCCCGACATCCTTGCCGGTTGCGGCCTGAAAGCCGGCCAGCGCATCGGCGCCATCGGCTGGAAACCATTCGGCGCCGGCGATGCCGGCTTCGGCGAGACGACACTCGACCTGCCCTCCTTCATCGCCGACACGCTGCGCGCGCTTTTCGGCGACAAGGGCGCGGTGTTGAACGCGGCGGATCTGCTGATGAACCCGGCGGACGGCCTGCGGGCGATCAACGAGGCCGACCAGCTGGCCGCCTTCGAATTCGCCGCAACCTTTTCCTCGCAAGGCCTGCGCAACGTCCTCAGGGGCATCGAACCCGGCATGAGCGAATTGCAGGCGACGCGGCTGATGGGCATCAACGGCCTGCCCCTGTGCTGCCATCCGATGCTGTCAGCCGGCAAGCGGGCGCCCTATGGCCTGCCGAGCCCCCGCCTCGACGTCATCAAGCGCGGTGACCCGATCACCATGGCCTATGGCATCCAGGGCTCGCTCAATGCCCGTGCCGGCTTTCTGGCCGAAAGCGCGGCCGATCTGCCGCCAGCCATCCGCGACTATGTCGAAAAAGTGGTCGCGCCGTATTTTTCCGCCGTCGTCGACTGGTACGACACGGTCGGCATCGGCGTTCCCGGCGGCGCCTTGTGGAAGGCGGTGCATGACCGCATCGGCGATCCGTTCTTCGGTGTCTCGCTCAATCCGGGCCATCTCGTCCATATCGACGAATGGATGCATTCGCCGGTGTTTTCCGGTTCGCAGGTCAAGCTGCAATCGGGCATGGCGCTGCAGATCGACATCATCCCGGCGACCGGGACGGACTATTTCACCACCAACATCGAGGACGGCATCGCGCTCGCCGACGAGGCGCTGCGCGAGGAGATCGCGGCGCGCTACCCGGAAGCCTGGCGCCGCATCGAGGCGCGCCGCGCCTTCATGGTGGATGTGCTCGGCATCCGGCTGAAGCCCGAGATACTGCCCTTCTCCAACATTCCGGCCTTCCTGCCGCCTTATTGGCTTTCGCGCAACACTGCGATGGCCGTCGCCCGGCGCTGACAACATTTCGGCTGGACACGACTTACTTCTGCCGCACTTCGCCTGTCCGGGAGGTGTCGCGGAGGTTGGGCCGGAGTGGAATTTCAAAAAGTGCGTTTGAAGACGATTTGCATCTTTGCCCTTGCCTTGCTGATTGCTGGCTGTGGCGGCCGCAAGACCGAGGAAATTCTCGGCAGCGCCGTCGTGTCCACGCCGGTGACGGAAATCGCCGGCAACCACTCGATCTTCATCGCCACCACCCGCAAGAAGTCCGACGACCCCAACAAGGTGTTCGACGGCGAGCGTTCGGCGACGCTGAACTATGCCCGCGTCAACGTCACCGTTCCGGGAATCCACGAGACCGGCCAGATCGAGCGGCGCTCACGCGGCAAGTCTAACGACCCGGCCAAATATTTCATGGCCTCCGAGGTTGTGGGCTACGACACCCAGCCAAAATTCTCCAGCGCGCTGAGCGCCGACATCGCCGCACGCGGCGGCCGCGTCATGGTCTTCGTCCATGGCTACAACACCGGCTTCGACGACGCCGTCTACCGGCTGACCCAGATCGTCCACGATTCCGGCTATCCGGGCACGCCGGTGCTGTTTTCCTGGGCGTCGGGTGCCAAGACCACCGACTATGTCTACGACAAGGAAAGCGCCAGTGCGGCCCGCGACCAGCTGGAAGTGACGCTGCGGATGCTGGCGCAGACCGGCGCCCGGCGCATCGATATCGTCGCGCATTCGCTCGGAACCTGGGTCACCATGGAGACATTGCGGCAGCTCGCCATCACCGGCGACCGTGATCTCGGCGGTAAGCTGGGCGATGTCGTGCTGGCCTCGCCCGATATCGACGTCGACGTGTTCAAGAGCCAGATGCGCCGCTACGGCAAGCCGGACAAGCCGTTCATCCTGCTGCTATCCGACGACGACCGGGCGCTAAGGCTGTCCGGCCTGATCGCCGGTGCGCGGCCACGCGTCGGCGATTACAAGGACGCGGCCGAACTCGCCACCTACGGCGTGACGGTCGTCGATCTCTCCAGCGTCAAGGGATCGGACAGGTTCAACCACACCAAATTCGCCGACAATCCCGAACTGGTGAAGATGATCGGGCAGCGGCTGCGCGCCGATGACGGCTTCGCCAGCGACCAGGAAGTGACCGACCGCATCAACCTGCTCGGGCAATGAGGTGGTTCTTCGGCTGCCGCCCCTTTAGCTCACTTTGAACTGGACCGGGCTGCACTCTGCCTTTATCGAATGGGCACAGACGTCGTGAGCATGGCGTCACCAGCGGGAGCCGGCGTGTGACCGTGCGTTCGAAGAGCTTCCTTGTCGTGGCGTTCGCGCTCGCTCTCGCAGGCTGCGCCGGCCCGAACACGCACGACCTGCTCAACAAGACGACGGTCGCCGCGCCTGCGTCCGACATTGCGGCCACGCATGAGATCTTCGTCGCCACCACCCGCCAGCAAGCCACCAAGGACCCGCAGCAGGTGTTCGACGGCGATCGCTCGCTGACCACCAGCTATGCCCGCGTCGACGTCACCGTCCCCAAGGTCCATCAGGTCGGCGCCATCGAACGGGCCAAGGGCTCCGCCAACAGCAACCCGGCCAAACAATTCACGGCGACCGGCGTCGTCCACTACGAGGACGCGTCGCAATTCGGCAAGGCGGTCGGCGCCGACATCGCCATGCGCGGCGACCGCGCCCTGGTTTTCGTGCACGGCTTCAACAACGGCTTCGACGACGGCATCTACCGGCTGACGCAGATCGCGCACGACACCAAATATCCGGGCACGCCGGTGCTGTTCTCATGGGCGTCGAGCGGCAAGACCACCGGCTATATCTACGACAAGGAAAGCGCCAACGCCGCGCGCGACGACCTCGAAGCGACGCTGCGTATGCTGGCGAAAACACGCGTCAAGAGCATCGACATCATCGCCCACTCGATGGGAACCTGGGTGACGATGGAGGCGCTGCGCCAGCTAGCCATCACCGACGACCGCGACCTCGACGGCAAGCTGGGCTACGTCATCCTGGCCTCGCCCGATATCGACGTCGACGTGTTCAAGAAGCAGATGATCCGCTACGGCAAACCTGACAAGCCTTTCGCCATCCTGCTTTCCGCCGACGACCGCGCGTTAAAACTGTCTTCCATCATTTCCGGCGACAAGCCGCGCGTCGGCGACTATGGCAATGCGGCCGACCTCGCCAGCTACGGCGTGTCCGTCGTCGACCTCAGCCAGACCAAGGGCGGCGACCGTCTGAACCACGCCAAATTCGCCGACAATCCGATGCTGGTGCAACTGCTGGGCGACCGGCTGCGCACGCCGGCCGGCCTGGCCTCGGACGAACCCGACCCAACGCAGCTCAACAATCTCGGCCAGGGCCTCGGCAAGGCCGTCGGATCGGTCGCCGAAATCGTCATCACCACACCGTTCAAGGTGCTGACCATCGCCACCGGCGGATAAAGCACGCCGCCTGGTTCTCAGATAAAAAGGTCGACCTTCTGGAAGGTCGTGACATCGACCAAGCCGACATCGGAGATTCTGAGTTCGGGGATCACCACCAGCGCCAGCAGCGAGTGCTGCATATAGGCGTTGTTCAGCGAACAGCCCATCTTGCGCATCGCCTCGGTGAGTTTCTCCGCCTTGGCCGCGACGATCTCCGCCCGCTCATCCGACATCAGGCCGGCGATCGGCATTTCGACCAGCGCCAGTTCCTTGCCCTTGGAGAACAGCACGACGCCGCCGCCGACCTCGCCCAGCCGGTTGACGGCGAGCGCCATGTCTTGCTTGTTGGTGCCGACGACGATGATGTGATGGCTGTCATGCGCGACGCTGGAGGCCATGGCACAGTCGCCCATATAGCCGAAGCCGGAGACGAAGGCGTTGGTGATGCCGCCGGTGCCCCTGTGGCGCTCGACCAGCGCGATCTGGCAGACATCGTTGCGCCGGTCCATCGCGACCAGCCCGTCCTCGACCGGCAGATCGGCCTCCAGCGCCCGCGTCGGCGCCTGGTTCTCGATGACGCCGATGACCCGCACCCGCACCTCGTTGGCGCCCTTGGGAGCTGCGATGTCGAAATCCCTCGCCTTGAGCTTCTTGCCGAGCTTCACCGTGTTCTTCGCCGTCTTCGGATAGTCATAGGCCGGGATATCGATATCGAGCTTGCCGCCCTTGGCCAACCGAACGCCGCGGCCATAGACCTCGTCGATGGTCATCGCGGCAAGATCCGAGACGATCAGCAAATCGGCGAGCCGTCCCGGTGCGATCGAGCCGATCTCGCGCTCCAATTTGAAATGCTGGGCGGTGTTGAGCGTCGCCATCTGGATCGCTGTCACCGGCTTCAACCCTTGCTGGATGGCGTGCCGCACCACGCGGTCCATATGGCCTTCCTGGACCAGCGTGCCGGAATGGCTGTCGTCGGTGCATAGGATGAAATTGCGCGGATCGATCCCGCTCTCCGTCACCGCCTTGATCTGCGAGGCGACGTCATACCAGGCAGAGCCCAGCCGCAGCATCGCCTTCATGCCCTGGCGCACGCGAGCGATGGCGTCCTCGGCGCGCGTACCCTCATGGTCGTCCTCCGGGCCGCCGGCGACATAGCCATGGAACGGCAGACCGAGGTCGCGCGAGGCATAGTGCCCGCCAACCGTCTTGCCCGCCTTCACCGTCGCCGCGATCTCGCCCGACATCACCGGATTATTGGCGGCGACGCCGGGAAAATTCATCACCTCGCCGAGTCCGATGATGTTTTCCCATGTCATGGCTTCAGCGACATCGGCGACCGTCAGTTCGGCGCCGGCATGCTCCAGCCCCGGCGCCGAGGGGACGCAGGACGGCATCTGCACATGCACGTTGATCGGCATGGCGACGGCCTCGTCATGCATCAGACGGACACCGGGAAGGCCGAGCACATTGGCGATCTCATGCGGATCGATGAACATCGAGGTGGTGCCGTGCGGGATCACGGCGCGGCAGAATTCCGTCACCGTCACCATGCCGCTCTCGACATGCATATGCGCGTCGCAAAGGCCGGGCACCAGATAGCGCCCGCTGGCGTCCACCACCTTGGTGCCCTGCCCGATGGCGTGGCCGGCGTTCGGCCCGCAATAGGCGAAGCGGCCGCCGGCAATGGCGATATCTGTGCCGGCGATGATCTCGCCGGAATGGACATTCACCCAGCGCCCGTTGCGGATGACGAGATCGGCCGGCTTGCGCCCCATGGCGACATCGACCAGATGCGTCGCCATCTCGGTCCAGGGCTTTGGTTTCGTGGTGTTCGCGCTGCTCGCCATTGGGGACTCCTGTTTACCCACTGTGCCAATCCGGCGCGGTTTTGACCAGTTGGCAAAGCCAGATTGTGCTTGATGCAGGACCGTTTCATGATCCGCTCTTCCGGCAAGGCGAAATGCTCTAAATTAGGCTCACATCTGGCGACTGGGCGGATTGGCGAGGAAGATGGCACAGACGATCCGATTTGCAGTTTTCGTGCTGTCGGCATGCTTGGCCGGCCTCGCCTTCTTCACCCTGCATCCGTTCTGGAGGTGGCTGGCGCCGATCCTGATCTTCGTCGCCGGCTCCATGCTGGCCGAATACGCCTTCAACCGGCTGGCATCGCCTCTGGAGAAACAGCGCGACCTGGAGGATCGGACGCGCAACCCGCCGATATGAGCCGTTGCCAAGGCCGTTGGCGGCACTCGCCGCGCAGGCCCGAGCTTGTTGACTAATCTGGCTAAAACGCGATGCTGACCCGGACCGAACCGTAAGAGGGAACCATGACCCGTGTCTGGAAAGCGTTCACCATCGTCATCCTGTTTACTGCGTCAACCGCTTTTGCAGCCGCCGAGGAACGCTGGCAAACCTTGCCGGAACCGGCGGCCATGCCCAAGCCTGATCAGAGCGGGTATGCGCCGGTCAATGGCATCCAGATGTACTACGCCGTTTTCGGTGCGGGCCGACCCGGTGCTGCTGATCCATGGCGGCCTCGGCCACGCCGACATCTGGGCCAGCCAGGTGGCGACACTTTCCAAAACCCACAAGGTGATCATCGCCGACAGCCGTGGCCACGGCCGCTCGACCCGTACCGAACAGCCTTATGGCTACGATTTGATGGCGTCGGACTATCTGGCGCTGCTCGACTATCTGAAGATCGACAAGCTTGTCGGCTGGAGCGATGGCGGCATTATCGGTATCGACATCGCGCTGCATCATCCGGAACGGCTGACGAGGCTATTTGCGCAAGCCGCCAACGTCACCACCGATGGCGTCGATCCGGGCGTCATGACCAACAAGACCTTTGCCGCCTACATCGACCGCTCCGGCCGCGACTACAAGAAGATGTCCAAGACCCCGGACCAGTATGACGCCTTCGTGGCGCAGATCAGCCACATGTGGGAGACGGAACCGGCGTGGACCAAGGAACAGCTCGGCAAGATAACCACGCCGACGGCGATCGTCGCCGGCGATCATGACGAGGCTATAAAGCGCGAACACACCGAATACATGGCCTCCGCCATTCCGGGCGCCAAGCTCATCATCCTGCCCAACGCCAGTCATTTCGCCATGCTGCAGGCGCCGGAATACAGCCAGGCGGCGCTGGATTTCATCGACGCCAAATAGGGCACTCTTGCGCCGCGACAGGCGGATTCGATTGTTGAGCAAGGGGATTCCGTTTTGCGGCGAATAGGGCTACCCTGCAACCTAGGGATTTTCTGAACCGCCATTTCGGAGAACTCGATGCGTCGTCTGACGCTTGCCAGTGCCGGCTTTCTTGCCCTCCTGTGCGGGTCGGCTTTCGCCGCGGACCTGGGCACCGAACTGCCGATGACCGCGCCAGGCTTCGACTGGACGGGCTACTATGCCGGTCTGCAGGCCGGCTATGGCTGGGGCAGCTCCGACATATCTGGAACGGAAGGCGAGCCATTTAGCGCCTCGCCCGACCTCGGCGGCGGCTTCATTGGCGGTCATGTCGCCGGCCTCTGGCAGTTCGACCAGGCCGTGGTCGGCGCCGTGGCCGAACTCAACTACGCCTCCATTGACGGCTCGACTGAACTCGGCCCTGGAAACACATTCGGCACCGACATCAAGTGGCTCGGATCGGTGAACGCCAAGGCCGGCTTCGCCATGGACCGCTTCCTGCTCTACGGCATTGGCGGCATCGCCTTCGCCGGCATCGAAACGTCGCAGAACGCAGGCACGTCATTCGCCACGACGCGCACGAGTGTCGGCTGGACCGTTGGCGCCGGCGTCGACTACGCGCTGACCGACCAATTCGTCGTCGGCGCCCAGTATCGCTATTACGATTTCCGCTCCGAGCACTTTGACGCGCCGGACGCCTTTGTCGATCGCGACCAGAATGTGAAGCTGAACACGGTCGGCATCAACTTGAGCTACAAGTTCTGAGCATCCACCATCGCGAAAGATCTGACCTTGTGCCAGCTCTTCCTCGTCGCTGGGCGCGAGTAAGGACCAATCTGATTGAGTGCTGCCTGAGCTGCGAAGTACGACAGTAGCGGCCCGACAGCCCGTTGGGGTGAGATTGACTGGCTGCCGGGCCTGACCGGCTTGGGGGCAAGCCGGCTGGGCCAAGCCTAATATTAGCAACTGTGCAACAAAACCCCGACGTGGCGTTTTCCCCTTGTTATGCGCGACTAGCCGCCAGGAATTGGTGCGGACGACGGGAATCGAACCCGTACGATCAGAGATCGAGGGATTTTAAGTCCCTTGCGTCTACCAATTCCGCCACGTCCGCAGGCCGCGATATCAAGCACTTAAGCGAACACAGGTCCAGCCAGGAGAGCCCAATTGACACCCAAAGGCCGGATTACTGTTCTGCGCCCGTTCTCATCGCAGCTTCGATCGCCGCCGCCGCGCCAACCACATCGAGGCCACCAGCAACGCGGATGCGTGGGTGTGTCTGAGGCCGTGGAACCGGACCTTGGGAAACTCGACCACAGGGCGCCCTCCTCCGCGCCGAAGACCGGAGGCGGCGGTATCGTAAGCTTGTATCTGGTCGTCGCGTCGTTCGCGCCGCTCTGACCGGCGATTACCGGAAGCATTTGGGAGTACTAGCAGCTCTTTGGCAACAAAACAGCCCGCCGGCCGGAGCCAGCGGGCATTCTGCTTTCTGAAGTTACGCTAGTTCATCCGGCGTCAGTTGACGGCAGAGAACTCGCCGCCGCGGACGTTCCCAACCCATATCTTGCCCGCATCGTCGGCCACTACGCAACTTTCAAATTGCCAGGTTTTGTCGCCGTTCGATACCGCGACAGTTACACGTCCAGTGACACCTCCAGGTAGCTTTGTTTCGGAGATGGTTTTGTTCTGACCATCGACACGCGTGACCTTGCCGTCGTCGGTCACAACAATAAAAATTCCATTGATACCCCCCACTGCAGCCATCAGTTACCCTCCATAGTTGGTTGCGAGAGACAATAGAACTTGATCGCTGCCGCCTAGCAAGTAGATTCTTTCGATCCCGGTTAGGATTTGAGTACGAGTTGCTTAGCTTCACCGCGCGATTAGCTTCGGGCGGCTCAACTGCCTGTGTGCCCGAACCACTACCGATCAACGCTGATGAATCGCGGGCAGCCGGTCACGGCATAGCTTGGCGTCGTGTACGTCCCTATTCCCGTGAAATAGTGGCAGGTGGATGCGCCCGTTGGGCTCCTTTCCTCGTGGTAGAGAACGCCTGTCGACGTCGCGAGCAGTGCACCAAGCGAAAGAACGATCAGCACGCACAGGCCGGAGAGCGCTTTCAGCATTTCCTTATTCTTTCGGCCAGCCGCTCGTGTCGATCGGCATTAGGAACTCGAAGTTGTTGAGATCGTCCTCACAGTCGAGCCGATAGACGACAGCATCCTTTCCAACCCGGACAATCAGAGGCTGGAAATCTTCGGAGTGGATCGCCCACCAATAGCCCTCATGGACCGCAGCCGGATCGACCGCATAATCCGGATCGAGCAATTCCTCTTCCGTTAGCTTCCCCTTCTGCGGCCAGCCGCTGGTATCTACACGCTGGAGCATGTCGAATTCGCCGATATGGTAGGGCCAGTCGTCGCCCATACGTGTGGCCTCTTGGCCATGTACATCGATGATTTCGGGCAGGCCGTCGTCTTCTGGGTGAAGGCTGATCGCCCACCAGTATCCGTTCTGCCTTTGCATTTCCCGCTGAACCTGCATGACTTCTCCATATCGTTTGGGACCGCACGCTCACCGCAGACGTGCATAAGCGTTCCGCGAGCCAGTTGATGTTCAAGGAGTTGTGTTGGGCAGCCGTGCTGCTCGTTGTCTACGACGTAAGGGCTCCCCCATCGTCGGTTATCATGCGGCGTTATTCAGAGGTTGCCGGGCGCCGCTTTTCTCAAGGCACGCTGCAAAAGTATCTGAGCCGTTTGGGCAGTCAAGAAGGAGTGGCTTGCAAACTATGTCCGGCAAAAGCCACAAGCAGCGCCAGAGCGCGCCAGACGCATCGGCGGTGTAGGACAGCGGCCGGGAGAAACGCGCGCTGGCAGGGCTCTCTGGTCACGCGCGCGGCTACCTCTGTCCCGGTTCGGGACCAAACTGCTGGCATCGGTTTTGCACTGAAGAAATTGCCGGTACTCCTCCACCGGTCCCGATCGGGGGTCGGGTTGTCAATCTCGCCGGGCCATGGGCTTGGGGTTTCATGCCCGGCGAGTTTTCTTTCAACGGTCCAACGATGCTGAAGCTCCGCCGAAAGCCGCAGAACAACTATCCGAACGCCGATCGCTTCGGCGATGATGGCCTGCGCCTCTATAGCGCCTACGAAGCGGCGAAGGTTCGACAACGATTGCAACAAGGTGGGATCAAGCGCATCCGGGTTGCCGCGATCGTCCTGGCTTCCATCGCTGCTGTGCTGCTCGTGATCGCCGCGCGGTAGCGTAGCCAAGGCCGATTCCAGCGGCCCGGCGGCCAAGGGCGGGGGGCTCGGGGTTTGACCGCCGGGCCTAACCGGCAAACGGGGTAGGTTGCCGGCTGGCAAATTATAGGCCGTTCATTGGAATATTCAATTTTGCTAAAATGCCTAGGAGCTAAAATTAGGCGCCACGAACACGGCGGCGACATACAGGACGAGCCGCACGACGACGACACCGACCGCGAGCCGTTCCTAGGAATGGGGCAACGCCACAGGACAGACCGGCGTTGGCGTCGAAGGCTGGACCGACACCGACAACGAGCAGGGCTCCGTCGTCCCGAGCCATCGCTGAAGGTGATCACGATCGTTGGGCCGTTCCCCGGTTTCGGGTTCGGTCGCTGAAAGAGGAAAACTTTTCCGCTTTGGCCCGCAGCCTCACGGTTGCGGGCCTTTTCATTGCTCAGCCCCTGCGTCTCGACGCCGATCTGCGGAACGAATACGTCGTGATGTCGTCACGGGAAATCCCGATGTCGCTGAGCATGTCGTCTGGTGCGTCACTCAGTTCGTCCATTGCCTTCAACTGCGCCTTCTGATCGGCTCGGCGATCGAGCCAATCGACAAGGGGACCAACTGCGACAAGAGGAAGATTCACAAGCATAGGAAGGTTCACAAGCATCGGAGCACTCCCTTCACCGCTGCAGGAAACTGCACGTAGCCTAGGCCGATACGTCGATGCGTCTGTGACAAACCTCACAGATCCCTACGGGCAAAACTGCCCGGCTGCCGATGGTGGCGGGCTTTCTCTATCTTGTGGCAGAAAAGTCACGCAGCTTGAATATGCAGAGCTTCAACCGGCGCGAGCTTATTATCCAACTAAGCGAGGCGTACCGTAGTTTCACGGGCAAAGGGGGACGCCCGACAACACTCCTCCCGAACTAGCGCCCGCTGCTTCTCCCTGGGTGGCGGGCCTTTTTTCATTGTCCCGGCTACCCCTACGGCCACCCAGACTCAGTTTTGCCAGGGTATCCAGTAAGTCAATAGAATGCAGATTATCGTTTGATTTCAACGTGGTGCGGACGACGGGAATCGAACCCGTACGATCAGAGATCGAGGGATTTTAAGTCCCTTGCGTCTACCAATTCCGCCACGTCCGCGCCCGTTGCTTTTCGGGGCTTCGCGCCAAAACGTCAACCGCCTCTGTGCAGGCACAAGAATGCGTCACCCCCTCAACATGGGCTCCGGAGGTTGCAACAGGCTGTGCGCGAGCCTCGGCATCCGAGAACCGAGCTGCCTCAAGCGCTCGATGTCTCGCGCACGCGGGCGCTGAAACAGGCAGTCGTTTCAGGCCGGAATTGGGTGTAATTTCAGGTGCTGGATGAGGATGATCGTCTTGGCGTCGATGATGCGGCCGTCGGCAATACCGGCCAGCGCGTCATCAAGGGTCATTTCCAGGACTTCGATGTCCTCGCCTTCCTCCGGTGCGCCGCCGCCGGCCGAAATGCGGTCGGCGGGCGAGTAGCGGGCGATGAAGAACCAGAGCCGTTCGGTCACGCTGCCGGGGCTCATATAGGGGGCAAACAGCCGCTCGACGTTCTTCAGACGATAGCCGAGTTCCTCCTCGGCTTCCTTGCGGATACAGGTTTCCGGGTCGTTTTCGTCGAGCAGGCCTGCGCAGGCCTCGATCAGCGGCTCGCGATGGCCGGTGACATAGGCCGGATAGCGGAACTGCCGCACAAGCAGCACCGTCGAGCGCTCGGGATCGAACGGCAGGATCACCGCGCCGTCGCCGCGATCGTAGGTCTGGCGGATCTGGGTCTCCCACTGCCCGTCACGGCGGCGATAGTCGAGCACGGTCTTCTTCAGGACCGCCCAGTCATCGGAAAGCACTTCCTCCGAACGGATGCGAATGCGATCTTCCATGATGAACTCCGATAACCTGCGTGCTCGCGCATGAGGCGTAGCCGTGAACCGCCATTCATGCAATCGGGCCAGCCATTGGTCCAGGACGGTCAATCACTGCCCCGTGTCTGGCGCCGGCCGCATCGCCTGACTAAATAGCGGATTGCGCCCTCCAGGAGCTTTCGATGACCACATCGCTTTTCCAGCCGATCACGCTTGGCGGCCTCAACTTTCCGAACCGCATCGCGGTGGCGCCGATGTGCCAGTATTCCGCCGAGGACGGCTCGGCCAGCGACTGGCACCTCCACCACTGGATGAACCTTGCAATGTCCGGCGCCGGCATGGTCACCGTCGAGATGACTGACATCGAACGGCGCGGCCGCATCTCGCATGGCTGCCTCGGGCTTTATTCCGACGACAACGAGGCCGCGGCCAGGCGCACGCTCGATGCGGCCAGGCGCGTCGCCCCACCCGGCACGAAATTCGGCACCCAGCTTGCCCACGCCGGCCGCAAGGCCTCCAACAGGAGGCCATGGGAAGGCGGCGGACCGCTCGCGGCCGACCAGGACCCCTGGCCGGTCGTCTCCGCCTCGGCCATCGCCTACGACACAGGCTGGCAAGTGCCGCATGCCCTGGAGGACGGAGAGATCCTGCAGCTCATCGAGCGTTTCGCCGAAGCGGCAAGGCGGGCCGAACGGGCCGGCTTCGATTTCATCGAACTGCACGCCGCGCACGGCTATCTGATCTTCCAGTTCCTGTCGCCGCTGTCCGCACCGACCGTTGGGGCGGCTCGCTGGAAAACCGCATGCGCTTTGTCGTCGAGATCGCCAAGGCGGTGCGGAAGGCCGTGCCCGAGCTGATGCTCGGCGCGCGCCTGTCGGTGAAGGAATGGGTCGATGGCGGCTTCGATGTCGAGGACGCGATCGAAGTGGCCAAGGCGCTGAAGGCTGAGGGCATCGCCTATCTCTGCTGTTCGAGCGGCGGCAATTCGCCATTGCAGCAGCTGCCGTCAGGCCCCGGCTATCAGGTGCATCTGGCGGAAGCCGTGCGCAAGGGAGCCGACATCCCGACGCGCGCCGTCGGCCTGATCGACGATCCGCAGCAGGCCGAGATGATCATCGCCGACGGCCGCGCCGATATGGTGGCGCTGGCGCGCGCCTTCCTTGCCGACCCGCGCTGGGGCTGGCGCGCGGCGGCCACCTTCGGCGAGGAAATCCACCCGGCGCCGCAGCTTGCCCGCTCGGTGACAACGATGCGGCATTGGATGAAGGCGGCGGGTTGATCACACCGGATTGTGGCTGCTGAGACGTTTGGGCGCACGCTGGCAGACACGATTGCAACCAAATTGGCTGCTTTGCGTTGGCGGCCATGATGGACAGCAAACCTTTTGAAACGCCGGTGGTGGTCGAACTCGGCCATGTCGGCAAATATCGCCAGATCCGCAGCACCCGGGAAGCCGCGGAGTGCCTGATGACAGTGTGGCCGCTCAACCGCGGCCCTCGGCATCGTGATGCGCTCGACACTTGCCTCAAAGTGCTGGAAGGGTATCGTTCGACCGCGGACGCGCGCCGGGCATTGATCGAAGCGGCCAAGGAATCGGAAGTGCTGGTTCCCAACGACAGGCTGCTCGACAGCAAGCGGCATTGAGCAACGAGCCTTTCACCAGGAGGACTTCATGGCGAAGCTGACTTACAAGATCGTCGAGCATGATGGCGGCTGGGCCTACAAGGTCGGCTCGACCTTCTCGGAAACGTTCCCCAGCCATCAGGATGCGCTGCGCGCCGCCGAGATCGCTTCGGCCGAGCAGCAGATTGCCGGCACCACGGACGGCATCCAGTACGAGGACGCCGACGGCAAATGGCATGACGAACTGGCCGATGGCCGGGATCGGCCGCAAACCGAAGTTTCCGATTAGCCCAGTGTTGGTGACTGCGGCGGCTGCGGATGCCCCCCGAGAGCATCCTGCCAGCCACTCGCAAGTGCGGTTGATTACTTGCCGCAGTAATGATCGTTGACGCTCAGCCCGGCATTGGCGTCGGGTCCAGCCGTGTTCGAGGCACAAGGGCCGACCGGACCGGAATTGCCCAGCGTGTTCAGGCCTGATGCATCGCTACCCGCGGCTATGCTGCCGGTGGTGTTTCGATCGACAGACCTCGTGTCCTCATTGCCGAATAGCCAATTGTGATGACTGTCGGACGTTGACTCGGCTGACTGGGCCAGTGCCGATGTAGCGAGGCCGATGGTCAAGGCCGACGCGGCAAGAATTTTCATGATCATTGATGTTTACTCCGTGTCTCTGCCGCAAAGGTGCGGCGCGGGTACAACCGGTAGTCAGCCCAAAGGTTCAGTGAAATTGTTGTGAGGCTGTGTTGATGTTCGGCCCGTGAACGCCCGCTCGGCAATGCGCTTGATGAAAGCGATGACGCGTTCCGGCTCGACGAATTGCGGCATATGTCCAAGCCCGTCGACAGCCTCGAAATCGAGCCCTTTGATCCTGTCCCGCATCGGCTCGCCATGGACAGCGATGCCAATGACGCGGTCGGCCGTGCCGAACAGGATGCCGGCCGGCATGGCGATCTCGCCATAGCGCTGCTCGATGCGGCCGAGATCCTGTTCCACCGCCACGACATCGGTCGAAGTCGCATGATAGTGGGCGGGCCGCAGTCCGAGCCAGCCACCGCCTGCGATCATGTAGTCGCCGGCAACTGGCTGCGGCGCGAAGATGAATTTCATCGTCGGCTCCGCGTATTTCAAGCTTACCGGTATCGCCACCGTATAGGCCATGATCCAGCGCAACAGGCGTGAAGGAACATAGAGCAGGTCGAATTTTTGGCGCACCCTGGTTTCCAGATGCGTCAACGGCGCGAGCAAGGCGATGCCCGAAATCGTCTCGGGATGTTCCACCGCCAAGGTCAGCACGATAGCGCCGCCAAGCGAATGGCCGACGACCAAAGGACGTTCCAGCCCAAGCGCCTCGATGAAGCGCCGCACCAGTTGCGCCTGCTCCGGCAGCCGGCCAGTCGCTCCGCTTGCCCGGAGCGAATGGCCCGAGCCCGGGCGGTCGAGCGCGATCAGTTGGTAGCCGGGGCCGAAACGGTCGAACAGCGTATGCCGGAAATGGTGAAGCTGCGCGCCAAGCCCATGCAGGAACACGATCGGCCTGCCCTCGCCGGTCTCGACGTAATGGATGCGGTTGCCGTCGATTTCGATGAACTTTCCGTTCGCCGGCACCAGCCTTTCGGCCTTCGCGGCGATCCACCATGTCGCCAGAACCAGGCCGGCGACCACGATCACCGCCAGCAGCAGCAGGCCGCCGAACAGCCACGACAACACGGACAGAAGCATTTTTCACCCGAAGCGAACGCCCCGCACCATACCTGCCGCCGGTGCCACCGCAAGGCCATCGACGCGCGATCCGTGGCGCATTGCCGCCGGCCGCCCGCCGCGCTATCTCAGGCGACCCAGTCTTCCCAAGGCGACATGTTGCCGGAGCCCCTCATGCCTGAAATCGTCACCGCCGCCATGCTTGTCATCGGCGACGAGATCCTGTCCGGCCGCACCAAGGACAGGAACATCGGCCACCTCGCCGACATCATGACGGCGATCGGCATCGACCTGAAGGAAGTGCGCATCGTTCCCGACGAGGAGGACGAGATCGTCGCCGCGGTGAATGCCGTGCGTGCCCGCTACACCTACGTCTTCACCACCGGCGGCATCGGCCCCACGCATGACGACATAACGGCGGATTCGATCTCCAAGGCCTTCGGCGTGCCGTGCGAGTACGACGCCAAGGCCTATGCCATGCTGGAAGCGAGCTACGCCGCGCGCGGCATCGAATACACCGAAGCACGCAAGCGCATGGCGCGCATGCCGCGCGGGGCCGACCATATCGACAATCCCGTCTCGATCGCGCCCGGCTTTCGCATCGGCAACGTCCATGTCATGGCCGGTGTGCCGTCGATCTTCCAGGCCATGCTCGACAATGTCGTGCCGACGCTGAAGGCGGGCACCAAAATGCTCTCGGCGACCGTGCATTGCCCGTTCGGCGAAGGCATGGTCGGCGGGCCGCTGGGCGACATCCAGAAAGCCCATCCGAACACGATAATCGGCTCCTATCCGAAATATGGCGACGGCAAGTTCTGGACCGAGCTCGTCGTCCGCGCCCGCAGCGAAGAGGCGTTGGAGGCGGCGCGCAAGGATGTCGAAGCCATGGTGGCCGGCATCGCCGCCGGCGCAACTGATCCGTGATCCCCGGGCCGCGAGCGGCCCGGAACCAAGCATGGCGTTCTGACGTTTCCCCCGGGCGCACCCAGCGCCAGCAGATTTTGAGGGATTCCCATGCGCTTCAAGACCATCGTCGCGATATTGCAGAACGAACAGGATGCCGAGCGCGTGCTCGACTGCGCCATCCCACTCGCCGAGCGCTTCCAGAGCCATCTCGTCGGCATCCATGCCGAGGCGCTTCCCGTCCCCTACACCTCCGCGACGGGCTTTCCCGACACAGAGTTCCTGCAGGTCTCCGCCGAAATGAACAAGGAGCGGGCCGAGAAATTGCAGGCGCTCTTCCTCAAGCGCATCGAGGAGTCCGGCCTGTCCTTCGAATGGCGCAGCCTCGAGAGTTTTTCCGGCGATAGCGCGCTGACCGGCATCTCCAACGTCCGCGCCGCCGATCTGGTCATCGCCGCGCAGCGCGACACCGGCGGCGACCCGAGCGCCGACGTCGACACGCTGGTCTACGATGCCGGGCGGCCCGTGCTCGTCGTGCCGCATGCCGGCCCTCTTGTCACCACCTTCAAGCACGTGCTGCTGGCCTGGAACGGCAGCAAGGAGGCAGCCCGCGCGGCCTTCGACGCCCTGCCCTTCATCATAGAGGCCGAGAAGACGGACATACTGGTCATCGATCCGCCGGAGACGCTGGACGATAGCCCGGACGCCGCCGGCGCCGAAATCGCCGCCGCACTTTCCAGGCATGGCGCGACCGTCAGCGTCTCGGTGCAGCAGTCGGGCGGCATCTCGGTCGATGACCTCATCCAGACCAGGATCACTGAGACCGGCGCCGACCTTTTGGTGCTCGGCGCCTACAGCCACTCCTGGCTGCGCCAGCTTCTGTTCGGCGGCGTGACGCGCACGGTGCTGCGCTCAGTGCAGGTTGCGGCCTTCCTCTCAAGGTAATGCATGTCGCCCAAAAGTGTGCGACGCGCTTCAAGTCCACAGGCATCGCTTGCCGCCACCTTGCCAAGACCAGCGCTTTCCGGCTAATTCCGCCCGCATTCCATCGTGACTGCGCGCGGCCAGCGCGCCTGCGGAGTGCGCGACCATGTCTCTTCCCGAAAAAGCCTTCCCGGTCTCCTGGGACCAGTTCCACCGCGACGCCCGCGCGCTTGCCTGGCGGCTTGCCGGCGCCAATAAAGGACAATGGAAGGCGATCGTCTGCATCACCCGCGGCGGTCTCGTGCCGGCCGCCATCATCTCGCGCGAACTCGGCATCCGGGTCATCGAGACCGTCTGCGTCGCCTCCTATCACGACTACACCTCGCAAGGGCAGTTGCAGGTGCTGAAGGAGATCACACCGGCGCTGCTCGCCGACGACGGCGCCGGCGTGCTGATCATCGACGACCTCACCGACACCGGCAAGACGGCGGGCATCGTGCGCGCGATGATGCCGAAGGCGCATTTCGCCACCGTCTACGCCAAGCCGAAAGGCCGCCCGCTGGTCGACACCTTCGTCACCGAGGTCAGCCAGGACACCTGGATCTATTTTCCGTGGGACATGGGTTTTACCTATCAGAAGCCGATCGCCGACGACCACGCCGGCTGATTCGTCGGAAAGCCATTTTTCTGTCTAGCCTGCCTCGGCGAGCACCCTTTGCTTCACAAGGAGGATTGCCGGGCACGATATTTCGTGGAACCGGCCCGCCTTGGTGGAATTTAACCAATCCGAGTGAAGTTTTTTACTTTTAATGCCCAAGATACGTCGTAAGATTCATCAGGCGGCAAATGATTCTGGAGGCTGGGGCAGCTTCTCCGATGTTGACGAGGCCAACGACGCACAATCACCTGGTCGAAAGAGTCCGGCGACTCTTCGGCACCGCGCCGTACCGCCTGCAGGTTGCCGCCCTGCCCTGGCGAGAGGCCGGGCAGGGCGTCGAAATCATGCTGATCACCAGCCGCGACACCGGCCGCTGGGTGCTGCCCAAGGGCTGGCCAGAGGCCAGGGAGCCGCTTTGCGAGGCGGCGGCGCGTGAGGCCGGCGAGGAAGCCGGATTGCGCGGCACGGTCTCGCATTTCGAGGCCGGTCGCTATTTCTACGCCAAGGCGCTGGCTTCCGGCGAGGAAGTGCCGTGCGAGGTGCTGGTCTTTCCGCTGCAGGTCGACCGCGTCGCCGAGCGCTGGAAGGAAAAGCGCGCGCGGACCCGCAAATGGGTAAGCTCGGCAGAGGCCGTGCGCATGATCAACGAGCCGGACCTCTGCCAGATCATCGCCCATTTCTGCGTCGATCCGCACGGATACGCCTGATCTGGAGCTGACCGGCCGAGGGGCGCCAGCCCGGCCAGACGTCGCCGGGCGCCGGGGACGAATGCTTTGCTATTGCGGCTATTGCGTCTAGAGTCGATTGGACTGCTCTGGCGTTTTACCGATGACGAACACTGCACGACCACTCGAAGAGAATTCCGGCGAACACAAACGCGCGCATCGCCAGCGTGTGCTCAAGGGCGGCACGATCATCACCGGCATCCAGAATTCCGAGGTCAGTTGCACCTTGCGCAATCAGCATGCTGGCGGCGCCGAGTTGAAGGTTGCCCCCGACTCGCGGGTTCCCGACAATTTCCTGCTCTATGTGCCGGTCGATGGAATTGCCTATCGCGCGGAAGTCCGCTGGCGCCGCACTGACCGCGTCGGCGTCCGCTTCACCGGCACCGCGCCGAAGCCGAAGCTGCATTACGGCTGACGCCATTCCATCGAAGGCACCCGGACCATTCGATCCGGGTGCTCTTTATCCGGGTGTCAGGATCCGGGTGTCAGGCGAAATCAGACCACCAGTCCTTTGGTCAGCTCGAGCGCCTGACGCTCGAACAGCCGGCGGTAGATGCCGCCGTTCAGCCGGATCAGCTCGTCATGCGAGCCCTCTTCGGTGATGCGGCCGCGATCGAACACCAGCAGCCTGTCCAGCGCCCGCACCGTCGACAGCCGGTGCGCGATGACCAGCGTCGTGCGGCCGACCATCAGCCGCTCCATCGCCTCCTGGATGAGCACTTCCGATTCCGAGTCGAGGCTCGACGTGGCCTCGTCGAGGATCAGGATGCGCGCATCGGCAAGGAACGCACGCGCGATCGCCACCCGCTGGCGCTCGCCGCCCGACAGCTTCACGCCGCGCTCGCCGACCAGCGTCCCGTAGCCCTTCGGCAGGTTGGCGATGAAGTCGTGCGCGCTGGCCAGCCGGGCCGCATGCTCGATCTCGGCCTGGCTGGCGTTCGGGCGGGCATAGGCGATGTTTTCCGCCAGCGACCGGTGGAACAGGATCGGCTCCTGCTGGACGATTGCGATCTGCCCGCGCAGCGACGCCTGCGCAACCTCGGAAATATCCTGGCCGTCGATCAGGATCCTTCCGGCGCTTACATCATAGAGGCGCTGGATCAGCTTGACGAAGGTCGTCTTGCCCGAGCCGGAATGACCGACCAGGCCGACGCGTTCGCCGGGCGCGATCTCCACCGAGAAGTCGCGATAAAGCGGCAGCCGATGGTTGCCATAATGGAAGGTGACCTTGTCGAAGGTGATGCGGCCGTCACCGATGCGGATCGGCCCGGCGCCGGGTCCGTCCTCGATGCCGAGCGGTTCGGACTGGAAATCGACCAGTTCCTCCATGTCGTTGATCGAGCGCTGCAGATTGCGGATATGCGTGCCGATGTCGCGCAGATAACCCTGCAGCACGAAGAACGAGGTCAGCACGAAGGCGACATCACCGGCGCTGGCCTCACCCCAAGCCCACAGCATCAGCGCCAGCCCGATCACCGCCGTCCTGAGCAGCAAAAGCATCGTGCCTTGCGTCGTGCCGTTGACGGTGCCGCGCACCCAGGTGCGGCGCGTACGCGCTCGCCACTTGGCGACCACCCTCGCGAGCCGCGTTTCCTCGCGCGCCTCGGCGCCAAATCCCTTGACCACGGCGTTGCAGCTCACCGCGTCGGCCAGCGAGCCGCCGAGGCGCGTGTCCCATGTGTTGGCGAGCCTTGCCGCTGGCGCGACATAGCCGAGCGACAGCATCGCCGTGACAGCGATGAACAGCACCGATCCGGCGGCGACCACCGCGCCCATCAGCGGCCAGAACCAGCCGAGCAGCAGCGTCGAGCCGACGAGCATGACGACCGACGGCAGCAACGCAATCAGGATCGTGTCGTTGAGCAGGTCAAGCGCCCACATGCCGCGCGTGACCTTGCGCACCGTCGATCCGGCAAAGCTGTTGGCGTGCCAGTCGGTGGAAAAGCGCTGGACGCGGTGGAAGGCATCGGCGGCGATATCCGCCATCATCTTCAGCGTCAGCTCGACGATGGCCATGAAAGCGGCGTTGCGCAGCACGACGCCGGCCAGCGCCAGCGCCACCAGCATCGAAAAGGCCGCGATGGCCGCATTCCAGGCGGCGTCGTCCGCAGCGGCGCTGCTGGCCACCGCGTCGACCAGCCGTCCCGAATAGAGCGGCGTCAGCACGTCGGCCAGCGTCGACAAAAGGAAGGCGCCCATGATCAGCGAAAGCCGCCACGGCTGGCGCCGCCAATGGATGAGCGTGAAGCCGAGAACGCTGCGGAAGGCGTCGGCGCGCAGGTCGAGTCGAAAACGAGCCATGATGTCATCCGGGCGCAAACGAGCCCGGTCCCGGTAAGGTCAAAATTGAAAAAACCGCGCTGGCGCCATTGGCGCCCGGAAATGCGGAGGTTCGGCATATTTGGCGGCTCGCCGCCCATACAAGGGGCGGCGACCTGCAGCGGCAAATGCCTGTTCTCGGATCAGCTCTCGTCGCGAAGGCGAACCCTCGCGGCGTGCTGACCAGGACCTAGGCTTCGCGGCCTCGCATAACGATGTCAAATCGTGGCATTCGGTTCCTCCTGAAGGGGAAGCGCGGAGGAGTTCTTATAGAGATGCCCCGGCGCATCGCCAAGGCGGGCCGTGACCGAAAGCGCAACTGGTCCAAGCAGTGAGACGATTTTGCAACAACGGTCGGTTGCGCGCCGTTGCTGTTCGGGCTGCACCCAAGCCGGGATGACGATCTATCCGCGATCCCTGAATCTGTTGGTAATCGGATAGCGGCGATCGCGGCCGAAGTTCTTGCTGGTGATCTTCACGCCAGGTGCTGCCTGCCGGCGCTTGTACTCGGCGATGTAGAGCAGGTGCTCGATCCGCGTCACCGTCGCCCGCTCATGGCCGCGCGCGACGATCTCGTCGACGCCCATCTCGTGTTCGACCAGGCATTCCAGGATGTCATCCAGCACCGGATAGGGCGGCAGCGAATCCTGGTCGGTCTGGTTCTCGCGCAATTCCGCCGACGGCGCCTTGTCGATGATGTTCTTCGGGATCACCTCGCCGGAAGGTCCGAGAGCGCCCGGCGGCACATGGCTGTTGCGCCAGCGCGACAGCGCATAGACCTGCATCTTGTAGAGGTCCTTGATCGGATTGAAGCCGCCATTCATGTCGCCATAGAGCGTGGCGTAGCCGACCGACATCTCGCTCTTGTTGCCGGTGGTGACCACCATCGAGCCGAACTTGTTGGAGATCGCCATCAGGATCGTGCCGCGCGCGCGGCTCTGCAAATTCTCCTCGGTGATGCCTTCCTTGGTGCCTTCGAACATCTGCGTCAGCGCGTGCAGAAAACCTTCGACCGGCTCGAAGATCGGCACGATGTCGTAGCGGCAGCCGAGTGCGCGGGCGCAGTCCTCGGCGTCCTTCAGCGAATCCTTCGACGTGTAGCGGTAAGGCAGCATCACCGCGCGCAGCCGTTCCTCGCCGAGCGCATCGACGGCAAGTGCCGCGCAGATCGCCGAATCGATGCCGCCGGAAAGGCCGAGCACGACGTTCTTGAAGCCGTTCTTGTTGACGTAGTCGCGCAGGCCGAGCATGCAGGCGCGGTAGTCCGCCTCCTCCCGTTCGGGAATCTTCGACATCGGCCCTTCGGAGCAGATCCAGCCGTCCGAAGTCCTTTTCCAGGTGCTGACGTCGACCGCCTCCTCGAACTGGCTCATCTGGAAGGCCAGCGTCTTGTCCGCGCCGATGGCGAACGATGCGCCGTCGAAGATCAGCTCGTCCTGGCCGCCAAGCTGGTTGGCATAGATCATCGGCAGGCCGCATTCGATGACCTGGCGGATGACGACCTGGTGGCGAACGTCCATCTTGGCGCGATAGTAGGGCGAGCCGTTTGGCACCAGCAGGATTTCGGCTCCGCTTTCGGCCAGCGTCTCGCAGACGGCAACCTCGCCCCAGATGTCCTCGCAGATCGGGATTCCGATGCGCACGCCGCGGAAATTGACCGGTCCCTGCAGCTCCGGCCCGGCCTGGAAGACGCGCTTCTCGTCGAACTCGCCGTAGTTTGGCAGGTCGAGCTTGTAGCGTTCGGCCAGGATCTTGCCGCCATCGGCGACGATGATCGAATTGTGCGTGCCGCTCTTGCGCTTCAGCGGCGTGCCGATAATGACGCCCGGCCCGCCATCGGCGGTGTCCTTGGCGAACTCTTCCGCCGCCCGTTCGCAGGACTTCAGGAACGCCGGCTTCAGCACCAGGTCCTCCGGCGGATACCCGGCGAGGAACAGCTCGGTGTAGAGCACGAGATCGGCGCCCTGGCGGGCGGCGTCCGCCCTCGCCTCGCGCGCCTTGGCGAGATTGCCGGCGACGTCGCCGACCGTCGGGTTAAGCTGGGCAACGGCGATGCGCAGTATGTCGGGCTTCTTGGTCATGTCTGAGGGTTTAGCGTGGCGGAATTGCCCGGGCAATGGCGTTCCTTTGGACCAAACCGGGCTGATCGATTGGGCGATTGCTGGATGTCGATCCTGTCGGGCCGATGCCAATCGTGTAGGACCGATCGTCGATCGTGTCCCTATTCGCCCATATATTCGCGCAGTGCTTCCGGCGAATGGTTCTCGCCGATCGACATCGCCAGGATGCGCGAAATGTGCCGACGCGGCAGGCCGGTTTGCGCGGCCCAGGCATTGATCTGAGCCTGGATCTTGTCGAGATCCCGCTTCGAGGTCGGGCTTTCGGCGATGTCGAGACCGGCGTCGCGCAATGCGGCTGCCATGTCAGCCGAAACGATAAAGGCGTCCCATTCCAGCCAGCGCAGGAAGTACTGGCCGGTATTGCCGCCGAGCCGGCTGCCATGCTTGCCGAGATAGGCCATCAGGCCGACCTGGTCGTCGGCCGGCCACTCGGCGAGGAACTTGCCGAAGCCGCCATGTTCCTTCGACACCCGCTCGACGAAAGCGGCGTTGTCGCGCACGGATTTGATCTTCTGCGGATTGCGCACGATGCGTTTGTCGGACGCCAGCTCGTGCCAGAAATCGTCGGGCTGGAACAACAGCCGCTTCGGCTCGAAGCCGAGGAACGCTTCCTCGAAACCAGGCCACTTCTGCTCGATGACGCGCCAGACGAAACCGGCGGCAAAGACGCGCTCGGCCATGGTCGACAGGATGCGATCGTCTGTGATCTTCGCCACGGCAGCATTGTCGGGCATAGGCCCAAGCAGCGACGCCAAAGCCGCCTCACCGCCTTTGCGTTTTACCGCACGGGCGCGGATTTTCTGGAAATCGGCCATTTGGTCCCTCACAGGTCGCGTCAATCTACCACTTCCCGTTCGAACCGGCAGCCTCTACGTCTATCACAGACGCTGACGGAGGCGAGACATGAACAAGACTGTCGAAGATCTGGCAAGCCGCTGGCTGAAGCGAAGGCCGGATGCCTTGAGCAAACTTGAAAGCCGGGTACTGCAAGCGACGCTCGAACGCACCACCATATCCAAGGACACCAACAAGGCCGTCGCCTTCCATCAGACGCTCGGCGACCGCGTCGCCGACACCATCGCCCGCATCGGCGGCTCGTGGTCCTTCATACTCGGTTTCATCGCCTTTCTGATCCTGTGGACCGCAGGCAATGTCTGGCTGCTGACGCGCGATGCCTTCGACCCCTACCCCTTCATCTTCCTCAACCTGGTCCTCTCGATGGTCGCGGCGCTGCAGGCGCCGGTCATCATGATGTCGCAGAACCGCCAGACCGAGCGCGACCGTATCGACGCCGCCCACGACTATGAGGTCAATCTCAAGGCCGAGATCGAGATCATGGCGCTGCACGAGAAGCTGGACGAGCTGCGCCATAGCGAGATCATCGGCTTGCGCGACGAGATCCTGCGTCTGGCCGAGCAGGTCAAACGGATCGACGAGAAACTGTCGGCGCGGCAAGCCTCCTGATGACAGAGGCGATCCATCATCTCATCGAGCAGTATGGGCTGATCGCGGTTTTCCTGGGCTGCGTGGCCGAAGGCGAAAGTGCCGCCATCCTCGGCGGCTTCTTCGCCCACCAGCACGTTTTCGTCCTTTGGCAGGCCTTCCTGGTGGCCGCCTTCGGCGCCTTTGTCGGCGACACCTTCTTCTTCATCCTCGGCCGAAGCTTTGCCGATCATCCCTATGTTCTCAAACTGAAGGCAAGGCCGGGTTTCAGCCACGCCTTTCGCCTCGTCTCCGCGCATCCCAACATCTTCGTGCTGTCGAACCGCTACATATACGGCATGCGCCTGGTCGGCGGCATCGCCGCCGGTTTTGCCAGCATCACGGCAACGCGTTTCGTCATCCTCAACGCCGTCTCGTCGCTGGTCTGGGCGGCATTGTTCGGCACTGTCGGCTATGTCTTCGGGCTTGGAGCCGAGCGCATCGTTGGCCAGGCGCTGCATCGCCACGAGCGGTTGCTGGTCGCCCTGTCCATTGGCGTCATCGTCGTCGTCCTGGCCTGGTTCGTCGCCCATTCCGTGGCCAAGAAGGAACGCGCCAAGGATGCCGGGGAAACGTGAACGTCAGTCGGGATCCAGCGCGCGATCACCCCGGTCGAGGATCAGGGGAATGATCAGGTCCTCTTCATCGGCCAGATGCCTTGTCAGCATGGCAATCAGCCGGCTGTTCTCGTCGGCATAGGCATCGGCGGCAAAGCGCTGCCTGTCCTCGCTCTCCTCCAGCGCCCGGATGAAGGCGTTCGCCGCCTCGGCGTTGCGCTCCAGCCCTTCGTGGATCGTGTGGTGATCGGCGTCGAGGATCTCGAAGCCGCGCTTCAGCCGCGTCTCTGCCTTGGCGAAGACCGGGAAATAGTGATGGTCCTCGACATTGTGGTGGCCGTCGAGATGCCCAAGAAAATGGTTGAGGCGCGGCGCGAACCAGCGCGCGAAATCCGGCGCCGTCAGCCTGCCCTCGCGATAGTCGCCAATGCCGCTGGTCAGCATGCCGCCGAGTTCGCGGAACATGTCGTGCCGCTCAAGCCACATGTTCGCCATGCCGTGGATGTTGGCGTGGCCCTGCCACATCTCGCGCGGATATTTTTCGACCAGCCAGCGCAAATCGTCCGGCAGCCCTGTCCGTTCAAGCAGCAGAAAATTGGCAACATCCGACATGGCGGTCTCCTGGACCATGATCCCGAAAAGTGGATACCGGTTTTCGGATCAGATCATGGTCGGGATCAGGTTGGGGTAACCGCCATGTAGTGTTGGCAAGATCAGATCGGTAGCCCCGTGAGGCGCTCGATGATGGCGATGCCCCAGACGCCGGCGACGATCACCACCGAAATCAGCACCGCCAGCGAGCCGCAATCCTTGGCCAGCTGGATGTCGACGTTGAATTCGCGGCTGAAGGCATCGCACGCCGCCTCGATGCCGGTGTTGAGCACTTCGACCATGATCAGCAGCAGCACCGCGCCGATCAGCAGTGCGTAGCCACGCCACGACGTCGACACGAACCAGCCGAGCGGCAAGGCCAGCACCAGCAGCATCAGCTCCTGCTGAAACGCCTTCTCGCTGGCGGCCAGCTTGCGAAACGCCCGCACCGAATTATAGAAAGCATCGATCAGCCGCTGCATGCCCAACGTCCCTTTCCGAGTCACCGGCAGGGGATATCGCAACCGCAGGATCAAGGGAATAAGGCAGAGCCTGCAAAAATCATTCGTCCGCGACCCTGAGCGTCGGCGTCGATTTCTCGAATTGCGGCAGCCCGTCGTCGATCGTGTAGTAGTCGCCCTTGTCGCCGACGAAGATGTGACTCTCACCTTGAAGCCCGGTCGGCGCATCGAACGATCCGGCCATGACCGAAACATAGGCATCCTGGTGAGGCTTCCAGAACAGCACCGAGCCGCATGTCTTGCAGAAGCCGCGCCTGGCAAACGACGACGCTTCGTACCAGCTGATGTTCTCGGCGCCCTCTATCGTGATGTTTTCGTCAGGGACATTGGTTGCGGCGTAGTAGTGGCCACTCTGATTGCGGCATTGCGAACAATGGCAGTAGATCACGCCGCGCAAGGCCCCCCGCGTCCTGAAGCGCACCGCCCCGCACAGGCATGATCCGCTGTGATCGTCGCTCATCTCGGCCTCCGTTTGATTTCGCTGCCAGATTCATTTCACCGGCAGGATTCCAGTTTTGCGCCGGCCAGGCACAGACAAAAGCGACACCGCAAGGACGCGTTCCGAAATCCTCGTCGCCTGGTCACTAAGAACCTCTTGCATCCTGAGGTAGAGGAAAATGCGTTGCAATGCAGCGCATTAAGGAAACTTTAGCGCGCCCGCATCTATTGTTCCTGCAAGCGGAGGTCGTGATTTGGGGACGCATCTCTTCGCATGTCTGGAATTTCGGTCGCACTCCCCGCATCGGCGACGTCCGGCACTCGCAGGTCTGCGGTGGCTCTTAGGGGTAGAGTGAACAGAACATGCAGCCGGCAGCCGCCCCGACCGACAGGAACACCGACATTGCTAGCACCGTCGTGGCAACCATGCGCCAGCTTGGCGTGCTGGGCCTGCCGCGCAACTACGAGATCTTCTACGAGGCGCTGAGCGGCAGCAACCATGAGCTCAGCCTCGCCGTGGTCTCGCTGAGCAACCGGCCGACGCAGGAAGATCTCGACCGCATCGGGCGCACCTTCTTTGCCCAGCATCACGGTCCGGGCATCGTCGAGCACGCCCGGGACGTCATCGCCAAGGAACTCGAGGACATCGCCTCACTGCTCAGAAGCGAACGCACCCATATCGAAAAATACGGCAGGATCCTCAACGAGACGTCGAGCGGACTGAGCAACCGCAGCCTGCTTTCCCAGGATTTGCTGCAGAAGATCGTCGGCGCCATGTCGGCGGCCACCAACTCGACGATCGACCATGGCAGGCAGGTGGCGAGCACGCTCAGCGACAAGACCGCCGAACTCGAGAGCGTCAAGTCGAAGCTCGAGGAGTACAAGCGCCTCGCCGACACCGATCCCCTGACCCATATCTGGAACCGCCGCGCCTTCGACAAGGAAATCACCAAGATCTACAACAGCAACAAGGGCATCCTGTTCAATGCCCTGATCCTTGCCGATATCGACCGCTTCAAGGACATCAACGACCGCTACGGACACCCGGTCGGCGACAGGATCATCCAGATCATCGCCGAGATCCTCCAGACCAGCCTCCGCGGCGACATGTTCGTGGCCCGCACCGGCGGCGAGGAGTTCGCGCTGATCGTCGAAGGCGCCAGCGAGGACACCACCTACGAGATCGCCGAGCGCATACGCATGCTGATCGAGCAGACGCCGTTCACCAGCAGCCAGACCGGCACCAATTATGGCACCGTGACGGTGTCGATGGGCATCTGCATGGCATCCGAGGCTGAAAGCCCTGAGGATCTCTATACCAAAGCCGACCGGGCGCTCTATCGCTCGAAAGTAAGTGGGCGCAACCGCGTGACCCGCCATTCGGCGGTGGCCGGTCGCGCCGGCAAGAGCTGGCTGCTCTACAAGAAGGACTGAGGCGCCGCGGGCAGAAAAATTGTTGCCGCCACCTTTCCATGTGAATTTTTGTGACCTATGTTTTCCATAGAAATGGAAATACGCCCATGATACAGCCTCAAATCGCTGCTGGCGCAGCCGAGAACGCGGTCCTGACCAAGGCCACGCTGCGCGCCGCTGAATTGCTCGACGTCACCGCCAGGATACTGGCGTCGATCATCGGCGTCTCGGAAGCCACGGTTTCCCGCATGCGCAAACAGGAATTCCTGCTGGAGCGCGGCACCAAGCCATTCGAGCTTGCGGTGCTGTTCGTCCGCCTGTTCCGTTCGCTCGACGCCATTGTCGGCGGTGACGAGACGATCGCCCGGGCATGGCTGAAGAATGCCAACACGGCCTTCGACGGCGCGCCAGTCGAGAAAATCCAGACAATTTCAGGGCTCGTCGATGTCATCGCCTACCTGGACTCCCGCCGCGCTCTCGTCTGAGGCCATTCCACTCGACGGCAAGTACTGGCGCATGGTCGAGGCGCAGCACCGCGTCTCGACCTTGAAGGTCGTCGACACGCTTGACGAACAGACCCTGCTCGAGGACCTGATCGAGGAGACCAAGCCGCAGATCCCGCTGGAATGCCGGCATCTCCATTATCTGCTGGCGACGCCTTTCCGCTACGGTTCGGTCTACCCGCACGGCTCGCGCTTCCGCCGCTCCGGCAGGACCCTGGGCGTCTACTATGCCGCCGAGACGATGCTGACGGCGGTCGCCGAAATGGCGTTCTACCGGTTGCTGTTCTTCGCCGAATCCCCTGATACACCCTGGCCGCGCGACGCCGCCGACTACACCGCCTTCGCCGCCGCCATCAAATGTGCCAACGCCATCGACCTGACACGACCGCCGCTCGATCGCGACCAGGCCGTATGGACGCATCCGACCGACTACAGCGCTTGCCAGGCAATCGCCGATGTCGCGCGCGAGGCCGGGCTGCAGGCGATTCGCTACCGCTCGGCGCGCGACCCGAAAGGCGCCAACATCGCGCTTTTGACGTGCAAGGGTTTTGCCAAGGCAAAGCCGCTGGAGCCGCAGACCTGGCGCATCCGCCTCGGCGCCTTCGGCGTGCAGGCGATCTGCGAATTCCCGGAAAAGCGGATCGAGTTCTCCAGTACGGCTTTTTCCGACCCGAGGCTTGCCGGCCTGCGCTGGGAACGCGGAAGGCGCTAAGCCAGTATGTTGACGGCCCGCGCGGCGACCAGCGCGATCGTCAGCAGCGAGATCATCGCCTCCGCCATCATCAACAGCTTGGCACGCTGGGACAGCGGCAAAGTGTCGGTCGGCGAGAACGCCGTCGCATTGGTGAATGCCAGGAACACATAGTCGACGAAGCCGGGCAGCCAGCCACGGATTTCACGATCGGTCAGCGTCATTTGCGGAAACAGGAAGTCGGCCTGCGCGCGCTTGACCAGGCCGCAGGTCGGCGGACCGCCTCGGTCGGTGCTCCAGAACCACAGCGCAAAGACGATGACGTTGGTGACCCAGATGTTCAGCGCATCGACAAGCAGCGTCGTTCCGGAGCCGGCATGGCCTGCCAGCAGCGCGCGCACCAGGAAAACCAGCGCTCCGCAATTCATGATGCTGATGACGCCGGTCATGACCAGGGCCGTCCGGCGGATGAAAAGCCGAAACCGGCCGATCGTGTACCAGTGATCGTGCTCGACAGCCCTCTGGGTTGCCATTTGCGTCCAGGCCGTCGCGATCGAGAGAGGCACGAGGAGCGTCCCTTCGATCGAGGGCGCCAGCCACCGCGGGCCGAACGAAAGATCGTTGATGACCAGAAGCTGCAGACAGATGATGACGAGGACCGCGGCGCGCGCCGACCAGAAGTCGAGTGCGCGGTGGTGAATGATGGCATGCTCGTGGCGCATGGTGCTGGATCGCATCGAGAGGGCTCGGAGTTTGCCGTGCGTTCCGCCTCAATCTTGGTTTTGCGATGGTCGTGTGAGAACACATTTTCGTAAGCGCTGATGTGATCGCGGCCCGTCATACATCGCCGCGAAACAAAAAAGCGCCGGATTTCTCCAGCGCTTTTGATCAACCAACTCAGGTCGGAAATGGTTCAGCCGTTGGCGGCCTGCTTGTGCTGGACCGGATGGCTCTTCTTGAGCAGGTCCGAGACCAGGAAAGCCAACTCGATCGCTTGGTCGGCGTTGAGGCGCGGGTCGCAATGGGTGTGGTAGCGATCCTGCAATTCCTCGGCGGTGATGGCGCGGGCGCCACCCGTGCATTCGGTGACGTTCTTGCCGGTCATCTCGACATGGATGCCGCCCGGATGCGTGCCCTCGGCGCGGTGCACCTCGAAGAAAGTCTGCACCTCCTTGAGAATGCGGTCGAACGGCCGCGTCTTGTAGCCGGCGGCCTCGATGGTGTTGCCGTGCATCGGATCCGACGACCACACCACGCTGCGGCCTTCCTTCTGCACCGCCCGCACCAGCTTCGGCAGATGGTCGGCAACCTTGTCCGAGCCGAAGCGCGCGATCAGCGTCAGCCGGCCCGGCTCGTTCTCCGGATTGAGCAGGTCGATCAGTTCCAGCAATCCGTCCGGCGTCAACGACGGGCCGCATTTGAGGCCGAGCGGGTTCTTGATGCCGCGGCAGTATTCGACATGCGCATGGTCGGGCTGGCGGGTGCGGTCGCCGATCCAGATCATGTGGCCCGACGTGGCGTACCAGTCGCCCGAGGTCGAATCGACGCGGGTCAGCGCCTCCTCATAGCCGAGCAGCAGCGCCTCGTGGCTGGTGTAGAAATCCGTCTCGCGCAGCGCGAAATTGGTTTCGGAGGTGATGCCAACCGCGCGCATGAAATCCATCGTCTCGGTGATGCGGTTCGCCAGCGACTCGTACTTTTCGCCTTGCGGGCTGTCGGAGACGAAGCCCAGCATCCAGCTATGCACGTTCTCCAGGCTGGCATAGCCGCCCTGCGCGAAGGCGCGCAAAAGGTTGAGCGTCGCCGCCGACTGGCGGTACGCCATCTCCTGGCGAGCGGGATCGGGAATGCGCGACTTGGCGTCGAACTCGATGCCATTGATGATGTCGCCGCGGTAGCTGGGCAGCGTCACCTCGCCCTTGGTCTCGTTGTCGGACGAGCGCGGCTTGGCGAACTGGCCGGCAACGCGGCCGACCTTCACCACCGGCTGCGCGCCGGCGAAGGTCAGCACCACCGACATTTGCAGGAAGACACGGAAGAAGTCGCGGATATTGTCCGCGCCATGCTCGGCAAAACTCTCGGCGCAGTCGCCGCCCTGGAGAAGGAATGCGTCACCGGCTGCGACAGCTGCAAGCTGCTTCTTCAGCTTGCGCGCCTCACCGGCAAAAACCAGCGGCGGAAAGGTGGCGAGCTGGGCTTCCGTGTTCTTCAGCGCGGCAAGGTCCGGATAAGCAGGAACCTGCTTGATCGGCTTTGCCCTCCACGAATTCGGCGACCATTTCGTCATCGTTGCACCCAAACGCTCTTTCCAGCCGGCATCCTCGCCGCTCTTCCAGCCCCATAAGGGGGTGGCGGCTCCATACACGAAGCCGATTTCGTATTCTAGACTGGAATTTCAGCGCTGGCGAATGCGCCAGACGCCGCGAGCAGCCTTGCTACGCTGCCACCAGCCGCGCCAGCTGCGTCATCACCACCGCTGACCCGGCCAGCCGCTTTTCGGCGTTCGGCCAGTCGCGGATGAAGACGACGCTGTGGTCGGGCCGGATTTTGGCCAGCGAGCCCTGCTCGCCGATGAACTTGACCAATCCGACCGGGTTGGGGAATTCGCGCTTGCGGAAGTGAATGACGACGCCCTTGGGGCCCGCATCGAGCTTCTCGACATTGGCCTTGCGGCAGAGCGCCTTGATGAAGACGATCTTCAGGAGATGCTTCACCTCCTCGGGCAGCGGTCCGAAGCGGTCGATCAGTTCGGCGCCGAAGGCGCCGATCTCCTCGGTGTTTTCGAGGTCGCCGAGGCGGCGATAGAGCGCCAGCCTGAGCTGCAGGTCCGGCACATAGCCCTCCGGGATCATCACCGCCGTGCCGACGGCGATCTGCGGCGACCAGCCGCCATCCTGCACCTCGCCGGAATCCTTCACTTCGGCGACAGCCTCTTCCAGCATCTGCTGGTAGAGCTCGAAGCCGACCTCCTTGATGTGGCCGGATTGCTCTTCGCCGAGCAGATTGCCGGCGCCCCTGATATCGAGGTCGTGGCTGGCGAGCTGGAAACCGGCGCCCAGCGTATCCAGCGACTGCAGCACCTTCAGCCGGCGCTCGGCGGTGTCGGTCAGCTTGCGGTTGGCCGGCAGCGTGAACAGCGCGTAGGCGCGCACCTTGGAGCGGCCGACGCGGCCGCGCAGCTGGTAGAGCTGCGACAGGCCGAACATGTCGGCGCGATGGATGATCAGCGTGTTCGCGGTCGGGATGTCCAGACCGGACTCGATGATGGTGGTCGACAAAAGCACATCGTACTGGCCGTCGTAGAAGGCGTTCATGATGTCGTCGAGCTCGCCCGGCGGCATCTGGCCATGGGCCACCGCGACCTTCAGCTCGGGCACAGATTCACGCAGGAAATCATGGATTTCGGCGAGATCGCTGATGCGCGGAACAACATAGAAGGAATGGCCGCCGCGGTAGCGCTCGCGCAGCAGCGTCTCGCGGATGACCAGCGGGTCGAAAGGCGAGATGAAGGTGCGCACCGCCATGCGGTCGACCGGCGGCGTCGCGATCAGCGACAGTTCGCGCACGCCGGTCAGCGCCAATTGCAGCGTGCGCGGGATTGGCGTCGCCGACAGCGTCAGCACGTGCACATCGGTCTTGAGATCCTTCAGCCGCTCCTTGTGCTTGACGCCGAAGTGCTGCTCCTCGTCGATGATCAGCAGGCCGAGATTCTTGAACGAGATCGCGGACCCGAGCAGCGCATGCGTGCCGACGACGATATCGACCGTGCCCTCGGCGATACCCTTCTTGGTTTCGGCAAGTTCCTTGGCCACGACCAGCCGAGAGGCCTGGGCGACGCGGATCGGCAGGCCGGAGAAGCGCTGCGAGAAAGTTTTGAAATGCTGGCGTGATAGCAGCGTCGTCGGCACCACGACCGCGACCTGAAAACCCTCCATAGCCGCGATGAAGGCGGCGCGCAGCGCCACTTCCGTCTTGCCGAAACCGACATCGCCGCAGATCAGCCGGTCCATCGGCTTGCCGGCGCCGAGATCGTCCATGACGGAATCGATCGCCGTCTGCTGGTCGTCGGTTTCCTCATAGGGAAAGCGCGCGGAGAACTCGCCATAGAGGCCATCCGCCGGCACCAGCGACGGCGCCGAGCGCATCTGCCGCTCGGCGGCGATGCGGATCAACTGCCCGGCCATATCGAGCAGCCGCCGCTTCAGCCGCGCCTTGCGCGACTGCCAGGCGCCGCCACCGAGCTTGTCCAGCGTCGCCTCAGTCGAATCCGAGCCGTAGCGCGACAGAAGCTCGATGTTCTCCACTGGCAGGAACAGCCGGTCGTCGCCGGCATAGTGGATTTCGAGGCAGTCATGCGGCGCGCCGACGGCCTCGATGGTGCGCAGGCCGATGAAACGGCCAATGCCGTGATCGGTGTGGACGACGATGTCGCCGGCAGACAAGGACGAGGCCTCGGCGATGAAGTCGGAAGCACGCTTCTTGCGCTTCGAGCGCCGGATCAGGCGGTCGCCCAGAATGTCCTGCTCGGCGACGACGACCAGTTTTTCCGTCTCGAAGCCGGATTCCAGCGGCAGCACGGCAAGTGCTGCCTGCCCCGGCTCGAGCTTGTCCGCTTCGGCAAGCGTCGCCACCGGCACGAGACTGCCGAGATGATGTTCGGCCAGGATCTGGCCAAGCCGGTCGAGCGAGCCTTCGGTCCAGCCGGCAATGACGACGCGGCGGCGTGCGGCGCGCTCGTCGGCGATATGCTTCACGACGACGTCGAAGACATTGACGTTGGGGTCGGCGCGCTCCTCGACGAAGCTGCGGCCATGGCGCGAGCCGGCGTGGAAGACCTTTCTGGCCCCCGCATCCGGCGCGTCGAAGGCGGTGAAGTCGATGGCTTCGCGCGGACCCAGCGAGGCGACGAGGTTTTCCGGCGAGAGATAGAGCAGGTCCGGCGCCACCGGCTTGTAGGGCACGGCGTCCTTCAGCGCGCCGTCGGCCTGTTTCCTACGCGCCTCGTAATGGTCGAGGATCAGCGTGTGGCGTTCGGCGAGTGCCTCATGCGCCAGATGGTCGAAGACGATGGGAGTATCCGGCAGATAGTCGAACACCGTCTCCAGCCGCTCATAGAACAACGGCAGCCAATGTTCCATGCCGGCGAAGCGCCGGCCCTCGCTGACCGCCGCATAGAGCCCGTCATCGCGCTGCGGCGCGCCAAAGGCCTCGATATAGGCGCGTCGGAAACGGCTGATGGTCTCGGGCGTCAGCGCCACTTCGCTCATCGCCTGCAGCGCCATCGACTTGCGCTGGCCGGTGGTGCGCTGCGTGGCGGCGTCGAAGACGCGGATCGATTCCAGCGTGTCGCCGAAGAAATCGAGCCGCAGCGCTTCCGTCCAGCCGGGCGCGAAAAGGTCGAGAATGCCGCCGCGCACCGCGAACTCGCCGACGTCGCGCACCGTCGGCACCCGCTCGAAACCCGATGTCTCCAGCCGCGCGATCAGCGCGTTCATATCGATCTGGTTGCCCGGCTTGGCATGGAAGGTCTGCGCCTCGACCAGATCAGCCGGCGGAATGCGCTGCAGCAGCGCGTTGGCGGTGGTGAGAATGACGGCGCGGTGCGGTTGCCTCGCCAGCGCGATCATTGCCGTCAGCGCGTCGAGCCGCTTGGCGGCGGCATCGGAACCCGGCGAGACGCGGTCGTAAGGCAAACAATCCCAAGCCGGCAATTCCAGCACCGGCAGGCCGGGCGCGGCAAAGGCCAGCGCCTCGATGATCGCCGGCAGGCGCTGACCGTCGCGCGCCACGAACAGCACCGGCTTGTCGGGCGCGATCTCGTGCACTGTCTGCACCAGCGCGAAGGCCTCGTAGCCGTCGGCGACGCCGTCGACGATGAACTGGCCGGCGCGGCCTTTCGGCAGGCCGATTGTGGGAATGAGGCTCATGAAATCACGTCGTTCAGAATGTCATGGTCCGGCGCGACGCCAGGATCTTTTGCAGCACGGCACAATCGATATCGGGCGGAACCGCGCGTTCGCCGGTAATCAGAGGCAGGAATTCGGTGTCGGGGATGTCGAGGAGCCTCTCATATTGGTCGATTTCGTCGCCGGTCAAGGCGCCGATTTCGGCATCGGCGAAGGTGCCGAGGATAAGATCCATCTCGCGCATGCCGCGATGCCAGGAGCGGAACAGAAGCTTGCGGCGGCGGGCATCGAGCCCCTCGCTTGATCGTTTCGTTCCGGTCATCGTGCCGCATCCCTGTCTGAAGCGGCGCATATAGCGTGGATAGAGGGCGGTGTCAGCCTTGCGCAATGGCCGTCGCGACATAAGCTGACATCATGCGTCCTTCCCTCCTCGATCCGCTGTTCGTCCCAATCACCTCGCTTGCCGGTGTTGGGCCGAAAGTCGGCACACTGATCGAGAAGGTGGTCACTGCCGATCTCGGCGACCGCGCCGCCCGCGCCGGCGACCTCTTGTTCGTCTTGCCCCACACGGTGATCGACCGCCGCAACCGGCCGGGCATTGCGCTCGCACCGGCAGGCGCCATCGTCACGCTCGAAGTGCGCATCGACCGCCACCAGCCGCCACAGCGCGGCAACAGGTCGGTGCCCTACCGGGTCTATGCCCATGACGAGACCGGCGAAATCGGCCTGACGTTCTTCCATGCCCATGCCGCCTATCTCGAAAAGGCCATGCCCGTGGGCGAGCATGTCGTCGTCTCCGGCCGCATGGAATGGTTCAACGGCCGCCCGACCATGGTTCACCCCGATCATATCGCGCTCGCCAGTGACGCCGAAGCCCTGCCCCTGGTCGAGCCTGTCTATCCGTTGACCGCCGGCCTGTCGGGAAAGGTGCTGCGCCGCGCGATCGGCCAGGCTCTCGGCCGGCTGCCGGAGCTGCCGGAATGGCAGGACGGCGCCTTCATGCGCCGCCAGACTTTTCCGGCCTTCGGCGATGCGCTCACCCGCATCCACAATCCGGCCGACCCGATCGACGTCGCCATCGAGGGGGCAGCGTGGCGGCGGCTTGCCTATGATGAACTGCTGGCCGGCCAGGTGTCGCTGGCGCTGGTGCGGGCAAAGGTGCGCCGCCTGTCCGGCCGCCCGCTGATTGGCGACGGCCGTATCGTCGAAAAACTGCGCGCGGCCCTGCCCTATTCACTGACTGGTAGCCAAGAATTCGCGCTCGCCGAAATCAACGCCGATCTCGCCGACCCAGAACGCATGCTGCGTCTGCTGCAAGGCGACGTCGGCTCCGGCAAGACGGTGGTCGCGCTGCTCGCCATGGCGCGCGCCGTCGAGGCCGGCGGCCAGGCGGCGCTGATGGCGCCGACCGAAATCCTGGCCCGCCAGCATCTTGCGACGATCACGCCTTTGGCGGAAAAGGCCGGCCTACGCATCGCCATCCTCACCGGCCGCGAAAAGGGCCGCGAGCGCACCGACACGCTCGCCGGTCTTGCAAACGGAGAAATCGACATCGTTGTCGGCACCCATGCGCTGTTCCAGGAAACCGTGACTTTCCATGACCTCGTCTTCGCCGTGGTCGACGAGCAGCACCGTTTCGGTGTCCACCAGCGGCTTGCCATCACCGCCAAGGGCGATGCGCCCGACATGCTGGTGATGACGGCGACGCCGATCCCGCGCACTTTGGTGCTGACCGCCTTCGGCGACATGGATGTCTCGAAACTGACCGAAAAGCCGGTCGGCCGCCAGCCGATCCGCACCGTGACCTTGCCGCTCGAAAGGCTGGACGAACTGGTTGGCCGTATGCTCGATGCCGTCACCGACGGTCAGAAAATCTACTGGATCTGTCCGCTGGTCGAGGAATCCGAAGAGATCAAGCTGATGTCGGCCGAGGATCGTTTCGCTTCGCTGAAGCCGCTATTCGGCGACAGGATCGGGCTGGTGCACGGACGTATGAAGGGCACAGAGAAGGACGAGGCGATGCGTGCCTTCAAGCAGGGCGAGACGCGCATCCTGATCGCCACCACAGTCATCGAGGTCGGCGTCGACGTGCCGGACGCGACGATCATGGTCATCGAGCATGCCGAGCGCTTCGGCCTTGCGCAACTGCACCAGCTGCGCGGCCGGGTCGGGCGCGGCGGCAAGCCGTCATCCTGCGTGCTGCTCTACAAGGATCCGCTGGGCGAGACGGCAAAACGCCGGCTGTCGGTGATGCGCGAGACCGAGGACGGGTTCCGCATCGCAGAGGAGGATCTGAAGCTGCGCGGCGAAGGCGAGTTGCTGGGCACCCGCCAGTCCGGCACGCCGGGCTTCCAGGTGGCGCGCATCGAGGCGCATGCCGATCTGCTCGAAGCCGCACGCGACGACGCAAGGCTGGTCCTGTCGCGCGATCCGGAATTGCAGTCCGAGCGCGGTTCGGCGCTTCGGCTATTGCTCTATCTGTTCGGCCGCGACGAGGCCGTGCGTCTGCTCCGCGCCGGCTGAGGCCCGGCGCCGACAGGCGGATTGGCAAGCGGGCCATCGATCCGCTCTCCATTGACGGTCACGATCTTGGCCTTCACCTCAGGTGCCACAAGCCCGGCCGACACGATCAGCTTGGCGCCGTCTTCGATCGTCATGTCGAGCAGCACGATGTCGGATTTCAGCACATACATCAGGAAGCCGGTGGTCGGGTTCGGCGTGCACGGCATGAACACCGCGATCAGCGGGTCGCCTTCCTGGTCGAGCTTCTGGTTGATCTCGGTTTCCTTCTCGCTGGCGACGAACACCAGCGACCAGACCCCCTTGCGCGGATATTCGACCAGCCCGACCTGGTGGAACATGTCGCCCTTGTTCGACAGCACCGTTTGGAAAATCTGCTTCAGCGAACCGTAGATGCCGCGCACCAGGGGCATGCGACCGAGCAAGCGCTCGCCGAAGTTGACGATGGCGCGGCCGACGATGTTGGCCGTCATGAAGCCGATCAGCGTGATCAGGATCAAGGCAACGATCAGGCCAAAGCCCGGAACCGGGACCGGCAGATAGGTGTCCGGGCTGTAGCGTGCCGGAATATAGGGTTTCACCCAGGAATCGACCCAGCCGATGAACGACCAGGCGATATAGGCGGTGATGGCCAGAGGTGCGCAGACGATGAAGCCGGTCAGGAAATAATTCCGCAGCCGGGTCATGCCTGAGGTCTTGGGAGCGTTCATGGGTTCACCGCAGCGCGCTGATTGCAACGCGACATTAGTGAACCGCAAGGCGGTTTGGAATTGCGAAGTTTTTAAAAGGCTGTTTACGCAGCTGCGTCCAGAGGCGCGATCTTCTCAAGCTCCGGCGCGAGTTTTTTCGCCTCGGTTTCAAGTTCATAGGCCTGCTGAAAATTCATCCAGAATTCGGGCGTGGTGTTGAAGAATCTGGCAAGGCGAAGCGCCGAATCGGGAGTCAGGCCAACCTCCTCCTTGACGATACGCTCGATGCGGGTGCGGGGAAGGTTGAGCCTCCTCGCGAGCGCACCGGGACTCATGCCGAGCGGGACGAGATATTCCTCGCGCAGATATTCTCCCGGATGAATCGGACGTGCAAACTTGAGCATAGTTCAAGGACCTCCAGGGTCGGGGCAAGCGCCCACTCAATGGTAGTCAACGATCTCCACATCTTCAGCCCCGGCGGCCGTCCACCTGAAGCAGATGCGCCATTGATCGTTGATGCGAATAGAATGTTGCCCGGTCCTGCTTCCTTTCAGGGCTTCGAGATGATTTCCAGGTGGCGATCGAAGGTCATTCAGTTGAGCTGCATTGTCGATTGCCCTGAGGCGGCGTTCACCACGAGCAACCAAATCTGGTGGAAAGCCTTTCGGCGCCTTGCCTTCGGCAACAGCCTCGACCGCTTTGCCCCTAAACGAAACGATCAATGCCATCCCCCAAGATTTGTATCATAGATTGATACAATGCACCATGCAAGGGGAAACGTATCAACAACTGATACAAACCAAGCTGTTTGGGACCATTCGGGCGGCAGTCAAGACTTGACCCCGGCCTATTCCACCGTCACCGATTTCGCCAGATTGCGCGGCTGGTCGACGTCGGTACCCATGAACACGGCGGTGAAGTAGGCGAGCATCTGGATCGGCAGCGCGTAGATGATCGGCGAGATGATTTCCGGCACGTCGGGCAGGATGATCGTCTCCATCGTCTTAACGCTGGCCTGCGCCGCGCCCTTGCTGTCGGTGATCAGGATGATCTTGCCGCCGCGCGCCGCCACTTCCTGCATGTTCGACACGGTCTTTTCGAAGATGCGGTCATGCGGCGCGATGACGATGACCGGCATGTTCTCGTCGATCAGCGCGATCGGCCCATGCTTCAGCTCGCCGGCGGCATAGCCCTCGGCGTGGATATAGGAGATTTCCTTGAGCTTCAGCGCGCCTTCCATAGCCAGCGGAAAATTGGTGTCGCGGCCGAGATAAAGCACGTCCTTGTAGCGCGAGAGTTCGCGCGCGATTCGTTCGATCTGCCCGTCGAGCTTCAGCACCTGGTTGGCGTAGCGCGGCGCTTCCGACAGCTCGCGCACCAGCGTCTTTTCCTGCTCACGCGAAATCGTTCCGCGCGCCACGCCGGCGCGTACCGCAAGTGAAGCCAGCACCGAAAGCTGGCAAGTGAACGCCTTGGTCGAGGCGACGCCAATCTCGGGGCCGGCCAGCGTCGGCAGCACCACGTCGGATTCGCGCGCCATGGTCGATTCGCGCACATTGACGACAGCACCGATCTTCATGCCGGCCTTGCGGCAGTAGCGCAGCGACGCCAGCGTGTCGGCGGTCTCGCCCGACTGCGAGATGAAGAAAGCGGCGTCGTTGGCCGACAGCGGCATCTCGCGGTAGCGGAATTCCGAGGCGACATCGATGTCGACCGGCAGCCGCGCATAACGCTCGAACCAGTATTTGCTGATCAAGCCGGCGAGATAGGCGGTGCCGCAGGCCGAGATCGCCAGCCGGCCGATCTTGGCGAAATCGAAGGGCAGCTCGAGCGGCTTGGAGACGCCGGAGACGAAATCCACATAATGCGCCAGCGTGTGCGAGATCACTTCCGGCTGCTCATGGATTTCCTTTTCCATGAAGTGCCGGCGGTTGCCCTTGTCGACCATGAAGCTGGTCGACAGCGACTGCTGGCGCTTGCGGTCGACCTTGTTGCCGTCCATGTCGAAAATGGCGACCTCATTGCGGCGCACGACAGCCCAGTCGCCGTCTTCCAGATAGGTGATCGAATTGGTGAAGGGCGCCAGCGCGATGGCGTCGGAGCCCAAAAACATCTCGCCGTCGCCATGGCCGACGGCCAAGGGCGGGCCGTTGCGGGCGCCGACGATGAGGTCCTCGTCACCCCTGAACATGATCGCCAGCGCGAAGGCGCCGTCCAGCCGCTTCAGCGCCTGGTGCGCGGCCTCGACCGGCTTCAGCCCCTTGGCCAGTTCGCGCGCCACCAGGTGCGCGACGACCTCGGTGTCGGTCTGCGACGAGAAAGAATAGCCGTCGCGGATCAGTTCGTCGCGCAATTCGGCGAAGTTCTCGATGATGCCGTTGTGGACGATGGCGACGCCGTCGGAAAAATGCGGATGCGCGTTGGTCTCATTCGGCACGCCATGCGTCGCCCAGCGCGTGTGGCCGATGCCGATCGTACCGTCGAGCGGCTCGCTCTTCAGCAGGCGTTCGAGATTGACCAGCTTGCCTTCGGCGCGCCTGCGGCCAAGCTCGCCATGTTCGATGGTGGCGACGCCGGCCGAGTCATAGCCGCGGTATTCGAGCCGTTTCAGCGCATCGACGATGAGCGGCGCGACCTGCTGTTGGCCGACAATTCCGACGATACCGCACATGGCGCTTGCCCCCGATTCCTTGCAGAAACCCAGCGCTATCTAGGGATTGCCGGCCTGCCGTAAAAGTCACTTTGCGTTTCGTTCCGTGTCAGCGGAACGGTCCTGCTCGCAATGCACCATGCCAGACCGCTCTTGCAATCCGGTTACTGCAATCGTTCGGTTTTTCAGGCGCTTGGCCTGCCAATATTCACTTTTTCTTCGCCGCAGCCGCCGAAGCAAAACGCTCGCGCAATTCCTTGCCCTTGCCTGGAATCGTTTTCTGACGGGCGCGGCCGAAGGCCAGCGCGTCATCCGGCACGCTTTCGGTAATCACACTGCCCGAGGCGATGTAGCCGCCGTTGCCGATCGTGACCGGCGCCACCAGCGAGGAGTTCGAACCGATGAAGGCGCCCTCGCCGATGTCGGTGAAGAATTTCGAATAGCCGTCATAATTGCAGGTGATGGTGCCGGCGCCGATATTGGCGCCCGCTCCAACCCTCGCATCGCCGATATAGGTCAGATGGTTGACCTTGGCGCCCTCCTCGATGACAGCCTGCTTGACCTCGCAGAAATTGCCGACCTTGGCCTTCTGCTTGAGATCGGCACCCGGCCGCAGCCGCGCGAACGGCCCGACATCGCAGTTCGAGGCGACGGTGGCGCCCTCGATATGGCTGAAGGCATGGATCTTGGCGCCCGTGGCGATCTTCACGCCTAGCCCGAACCAGACATTGGGTTCGACGACCGTGTCGGCGCCGATCTCGGTATCGTGCGAGAAGAAAACTGTCTCGGGCGATATCAGCGTCACTCCCGACAGCATCGTCTCGCGCCGCCGGCGCCGCTGCCAGATGCCTTCGGCTTCGGCAAGTTCGGCGCGGTTGTTGATGCCGAGCGCGTTCTCGAAACTGGCCTCAGTGGCGATGACATCGAGCCCTTGGCCGCTGGCGATCTCGACGATATCGGTCAGGTAGTATTCGCCCTTGGCGTTCTTGTTGCCAACCGCTTCGAGCAGCTTCAGCGCCTGGCTGCCGGCCACCGCCATCAGCCCGCCATTGCAGAAGGTAATCTTTTTCTCCTCGTCGGAGCAGTCCTTCTCCTCGCGGATTGCGACCAGGTTGCCGCCCTTTTCGATCAGGCGGCCATAGCCGGTCGGGTTGGCCGTGCGGAAACCGATCACAACGACGCCAGCACCTTCGGCCAGTTTCAACCGTGCCACGGTGAGCGCGTCCGGATCGATCAACGGCGTGTCGCCGAACATTACGAGGACATCGTCGTAACCCCTTGATATCGCGTCGCGCGCAGCCAGCACGGCATGCGCGGTGCCCAAGCGCTTTTCCTGCACAAAAGTCTCTGCCTTCGGCGCAAACTTGGTCGCCGCCTTCCGCATCTCGTCCGCGCCATGGCCGATCACCAGCGCCTGATCCCCAGCGCCGGCGGCTTCGGCCGCCTTCACCACATGGGCAACCATCGGCAGGCCGGCGATCTGATGCAGCACCTTCGGCAGCGCGCTCTTCATGCGCGTGCCTTCGCCGGCGGCGAGGATGACGGACAGGCAGGATCTCTGGCTCATGAATGGGCAACCGTATGAAAAGGGATCAGGAATCGAAACTATCTAGCATTGGCGCCATGCTGCACCAATGCGGTTAAATTCCGGTGAGATGGCGGAGCAGCTGACTCTTAATCAGCGGGCCTAAAGTTCTGTACGACAGCCCGGGCTTGTATCGGGACGCCTATCCCAATTGCCCCAGGGCTGGGAAGTTCTCCAGGAGCCAATACGACGCGCTCTGTACCCCGCCGGTCAGGAAAAACACCCCCGCGACAACCAGTAGTGCGCCGATCGCCTTTTCGACGCGGCCGAGATGGACGCGGAATTTGCCAAGGAAGCGCATGAAGGCCGAGGAAAACAGGGCTGCGATCAGGAACGGGATGCCCAGCCCGAGCGAATAGGCAGCGAGCAGCAGCGCGCCCTCACCGACCGTCTCGCGGCCGCCGGCCAGCGTCAGGATCGGTCCCAGCACCGGACCGATGCAGGGTGTCCAGCCGAAAGCGAAGGCCAGCCCCATGACATAGGCGGCAATCAGGCTGGCCGGCTTGCCTTGCGACTGGAAGCGCGCCTCGCGCGACAGAAGCGGGATGCGCAATATGCCGAGGAAATTCAGCCCCATCAGGATGATCAGCACGCCGGCGGCCATCGCCAGCTGCTCCTGCCAGATGCGTAGCCAATGACCGATGGTCGAGGCGCCGGCGCCGAGCGCGACGAACACGGTGGAGAAGCCGAGCACGAAGGCGATCGAGGACGCAATCAACGCACCACGCGCGCCGGCCCTGGCCGTGGCGCCGGCATCGCCGCGAAAGTCGTCGACCGACACGCCGGCCATGTAGCAGAGATAGGGCGGCACCAGCGGCAGCACGCAAGGCGACAGGAACGAGATCGCCCCCGCCCCAACCGCGCTGACATAGCCGATGTCCAATGCCATTCCGTAGCTCCAACAATGCTGGCGCGCATATAGCGACGCACCGCCTTGTCCACCAATCACCATTTTGTGGCAAGCCGCACTGCCTGCAGCGACAGACGGGGAAGAAACGGGCAGCCGGACACGTTGAACAGACAAGGCCGCGATTTCCCGCGCGCCTTTTCGGATCACTCAGGGAGATTTCCATGAAAACGATCACAGCCGGGCTGGCCGCGCTTTTGCTCAGCACCGCCGCATCCTTCGCTGCCGAGGCGTGGAAGGAAGCCGATGTCGGTGGCACCAAGATCTACACCGATGCCAACGGCATGACGCTTTATACCTACGACAAGGACGAGAAGGGCAAGACCAACTGCTACGACAAATGCGCCACCAACTGGCCGCCGCTGAAGGCCGAGGCCGACGCGAAAGCCGACGGTGAATGGACAGTCGTCGACCGCACCGACGGCACCAAGATGTGGGCCTATGAGGGCAAGCCGGTCTACACCTTCATCAAGGACAAGAAAGCCGGCGACATGACCGGTGACGGCGTCGGCGAAGTCTGGCACGTCGTCAAGGCCGACTGACGTTCCCAATGCAGCGTCCTGCCTGCTGGCGGACAGTGTGCTGCCGCTAGCGGGACGTCGACTGGTCGCCGGGCACCCTCCATTCGCCTGGCGGCCGGTTTCACAATGCAGGCCATTGCGCCTGCTCAGATGCGGCACTGGGCCGGATTTGCATGGTCGCTGGCGACGTATCTCCGAGTCGTTTCGGGTCGCTCGAAGCATGAACGGCCTTCCCCGAAATTCTGTGATGTTCCCCATACACTCTAAGAGTGTATTGCTGCGGACGTCCTCGCAATTTGGCCACTTCCCCTTGACCGATTGCAAAAGCGCGGCCATGTGAGCGACGAAAAGAACGCGTCGCGCAGCGGAATTCTTCTGCCGCCCCACAGCTGATATGAGACCTCATGGACGTCGTCGTCGTCGAATCGCCGGCCAAGGCAAAGACAATCAACAAATACCTCGGCAAGAACTACAAGGTTCTGGCCTCGTTCGGCCATGTCCGCGATCTGCCGGCCAAGGACGGCTCGGTGCGCCCGGACGAGGATTTCGCCATGTCCTGGGCCGTCGATACCGCATCGGGCAAGCGCTTGGCCGACATCGCCAAGGCGGTCAAGGATGCCGACGGCCTGATCCTCGCCACCGACCCGGACCGCGAAGGCGAAGCGATCTCCTGGCATGTGCTGGAAGTGCTGAAGCAGAAGCGCGCGCTGAAGGACAAGCCGGTCAGCCGCGTCGTCTTCAACGCCATCACCAAGTCCTCGGTGCTGGAAGCCATGGCCAATCCGCGCCAGATCGACGCGCCACTGGTCGATGCCTATCTCGCCCGCCGGGCGCTGGACTATCTCGTCGGCTTCACGCTGTCGCCGGTGCTGTGGCGCAAGCTGCCCGGCGCCCGCTCGGCCGGCCGCGTCCAGTCGGTGGCGCTGCGCCTGGTCTGCGACCGCGAATCCGAGATCGAGCGCTTCATCCGCGAGGAATACTGGCAGATCGCCGCCATTCTCGGCACGCCGCGCAACGAGAATTTCGAAGCACGGCTCACCGCCTTCGAGCGCAAGAAGCTGCAAAAACTCGACATCGCCAACAAGGCGCAGGCCGACGACATCAAGGCGATGCTCGAAGGCGCTGCCTTCAAGGCGGTATCGGTCGAGGCAAAGCCGACCAAGCGCAATCCGGGCCCGCCCTTCACCACCTCGACGCTGCAGCAGGCGGCCTCCTCTGGCCTCGGCTTTTCCGCCAGCCGCACCATGCAGGTGGCGCAGCGCCTCTATGAAGGCATGGACATCGGCGGCGAGGCCGCCGGCCTGATCACCTATATGCGAACCGACGGCGTGCAGATGGCGCCGGAGGCGATCGACGCCGCGCGCGATGCGATCGCCAAGGAATTCGGCGCAAAATACCTGCCGGAAAAGCCGCGCTTTTACACGACCAAGGCCAAGAACGCCCAGGAAGCGCACGAGGCGATCCGACCGACCGATTTCATGCGCACGCCGGCTTCGGTCCGGCAGTATCTCGATGCCGACCAGGCGCGGCTCTACGAGCTGATCTGGAAGCGCGCCATCGCCAGCCAGATGCAGCCGGCCGAGATCGAGCGCACCACGGTCGAGATCGAAGCGGTCAACGGCGCTCGCACCGCCGAGCTTCGCGCCGTCGGTTCGGTCGTTCGCTTCGACGGTTTCATCGCCGCCTACACCGACCAGAAGGACGAGGACGCGGAGGACGAGGAAAGCCGCCGCCTGCCCGAGATCCGTGCCGGCGAACAGCTTGCGCGCCAGGCGATCAACGCCACCCAGCACACCACCGAGCCGCCGCCGCGCTATTCGGAAGCCTCACTGATCAAGAAGCTGGAAGAGCTCGGCATCGGCCGCCCGTCCACCTACACGGCGATCCTGAAGACGCTCGAGGACCGCGATTACGTCGAGATCGACAAGCGCAAGCTGGTGCCGCAGGCCAAGGGCCGGCTGTTGTCGGCCTTCCTCGAAAGCTTCTTCGAGCGCTATGTCGAATATGATTTCACCGCCTCGCTCGAGGAAAAGCTCGACGAGATCTCCGACGGCAAGCTCGCCTGGAAGGATGTGCTGCGCGACTTCTGGAAGGATTTTTCCGGCGCCGTCGCCGACATCAAGGAACTGCGCGTCACTGATGTTCTCGATGCGCTGAACGAAGAGCTGGCGCCACTGGTGTTCCCGGCGCGGGAAGACGGCTCGAACCCCCGCATCTGCCCGAAATGCGGCACCGGCAATCTGTCGCTCAAGCTCGGCAAATTCGGCGCCTTCGTCGGCTGCTCGAACTATCCGGAATGCTCGTTCACCCGCCAGCTCGGCGACGCCGCCAACCCCAATGGCGAGAACGGCAATGGCGACGACGGCACCAAGGTGCTGGGCAAGGACCCCTACACGGCTGAGGAGATCACGCTGCGTAGCGGTCGCTTCGGCCCCTACATCCAGCGCGGCGATGGCAAGGAAGCCAAGCGCTCCAGCCTGCCCAAGGGCTGGACGGTCGATACAATCGACCACGAAAAGGCGCTCGCCCTCTTGGCGCTGCCGCGCGACGTCGGCAAGCATCCGGAGAGCGGCAAGATGATTTCGGCAGGGCTCGGCCGCTACGGACCGTTCGTGCTGCATGACGGCACCTACGCCAATCTCGAAAGCATCGAGGACGTGTTCTCGATCGGCCTCAACCGCGCCGTGTCGGTGATCGCCGAGAAGCAGCTGAAGGGCAAGAACGGCCGCAATGGCGGCACCCCCGCCGCGCTGAAGGAGCTTGGCGATCACCCCGATGGCGGCGGCAAGATCGTCGTGCGCGACGGCAAATACGGGCCCTACGTCAATTTCGGCAAGGTCAACGCGACGCTGCCCAAGGGCAAGGACCCGCAATCGGTGACCATCGAGGACGCGCTGGCGCTGATTGCCGAGAAGGAAGCCAAGGGCGGCGGCGGCAAGAAGCCGTTCCGCAAGGCGGCGGGGGCGAAGCCCGCGGCCGCCAAAAAGCCGGCGGCGAAGAAAAAGGGATAGCAGGCCGTGGCGCGCAGGATCTCCGGACGAAGCCACGGCGATCCGCGCACCGCCGATACCCGCGCCAAGGTGAAGGACGACTACCGCCCCTCACGCGACGAGATCCTGCGCTACATCGCCGAAAACCCGGACCGCGCCGGCAAGCGCGACATCGCCAAGGCGTTCGCGCTGCGCGGCGAGGACCGCATCTGGCTGAAGGACATGCTGCGCGACCTGCAGGACGAAGGCATCCTGACCAAGGAGCGCAAGCGGCTCGCCCGCGTCGGCGCCCTGCCCCATGTCGCGGTGCTCGACATTTTTGGCCGCGATGGCGACGGCGTGCTGCTGGCGCACCCGGCCGAGCCTATCGGCAACGGCGAGCCGCCGGTCGTCTCGATCCGCGTCTCGCGCGGCGGCAATGGTCCGGCGCCGGGCATCGGTGACCGCGTGCTGGCCAAGACCTTCCCCACCGACGATGCGACAGGCCCCGCCTATACCGGCCGGGTGATGAAGATCTTCGAGAAACGCACGGATGCCGTGCTCGGCGTTTTTCGTGTGCTGAAGGACGGAACCTTCCGGATCGAGCCGGTGGAACGGCGCCAGCCCGAACTGGTCGTCGACAAGGAATTCCAGAACGGCGCCAAGAACGGCGACCTGGTCGAGGTCGAGCCGGCGCGCGCCTCCCGCTACGGGCTGCCGCGCGCGAAAGTCCTGACGGTGCTGGGCTCGCTGACCAGCGAGAAGGCGGTCTCGATGATCGCCATCCATGCCCACGATATTCCGCATATCTTTCCGGCCGACGTAATCGCCGAATCCGAGGCCGTGAAGCCGGCGACGCTTGATCACCGCGAGGACTGGCGCGACCTGCCGCTTGTCACCATCGATCCGGCCGACGCCAAGGACCATGACGATGCGGTGTTCGCCACGCCCGACACCGACGACAAGAACCCCGGCGGCGTGGTCGTCACCGTGGCGATCGCCGATGTCGCGGCTTACGTCCGCTATGGCACCGCGCTCGACCGCGAGGCGCTGAAGCGCGGCAATTCGGTCTATTTCCCCGACCGCGTCGTGCCGATGCTGCCCGAACGCATCTCCAACGACCTTTGCTCGCTGCGCGAGGGCCAGGATCGCCCGGCGCTTGCGGTGCGCATGACCTTTTCCGCCGACGGCCGCAAAGTCAGGCATTCCTTCCACCGTGTCATGATGAAGTCGGCGGCGAAACTCGCCTACCCGCAGGCGCAGGCGGCCATCGACGGCATGCCTGACGACAAGACCGGCCCGATCCTCGACGCGGTGCTGAAGCCGCTATGGGACGCTTATGCCATCCTCAAGCGCGGTCGCGATTCCCGCCAGCCGTTGGAACTCGACCTGCCGGAGCGCAAGATCCTGCTGAAGGAGGACGGCACCGTCGACCGCGTCGTCGTGCCGGAGCGGCTCGACGCCCACAGGCTCATCGAAGAGTTCATGATCCAGGCCAATGTCGCGGCCGCCGAAACGCTGGAGGCCAAGCGCCAGGCGCTGGTCTACCGCATCCACGATGCGCCTTCGCTGGCCAAGCAGGAATCGCTGCGCGAATTCCTGCAGACGCTCGGCCTGTCGCTGGCGCGCGGCACCCAGATGCGCCCGGCCCAGTTCAACGGCATCCTCGAGCGCGTCAGCGGCGCCGACAATGAGGGGCTGGTCAACGAAGTGGTGCTGCGCTCGCAGAGCCAGGCCGAATATTCGCCGAAGAATATCGGCCATTTCGGCCTTAACCTGAAACGCTACGCGCATTTCACCTCGCCGATCCGCCGCTATGCCGACCTGATCGTGCATCGCGGGCTGATTGCCGCACTCGACCTCGGCGCGGGCGGCCTGACACAGAATGAGGCAGACCGGCTGGAAGATGTTTCCGTGCTGATCTCCGGCACCGAGCGCCGCGCCATGGCGGCCGAACGCGACACGGTCGACCGGCTGGTCGCGGCCTATCTGGCCGAACGCATCGACGACCGCTTCGACGCGCGCATCTCCGGCGTCACCAAATCGGGACTATTTGTCCAATTGCCGCAGTACGGCGCGGATGGCTTTATCCCGGTGTCAAGTCTGGACGGCGATTACTATATCTACGACGAAACCGCTCGATCGCTGTTCGGAGAGCGCACCGGCAAGGGTTATCAGCTTGCCGACCGCGTCGAGGTTCGCCTGGTCGAGGTGGCGCCGATGGCCGGCGCGATGCGTTTCGAGACGCTGACCGACCCGAAGCCGCTGCCCGGTTCCAAACGGTCGTTCCACAAGGCCAAGGGCCGCGCCCGCGCGTCGCAATCGCGTCCGGGCACGCGCGGCAGGAGACGATGATGGCAAGACAGTTGCAGATGGAAGACCAGGTTTTCGGCGGCGAACTTCATTCGGGCCGGGTCGCACGACCGCTGTGGACAGCGATGAAGCGCGGCCTGCTCGGCCGCTGCCCGCATTGCGGCGAAGGCAAGCTGTTTCGCGGCTTCACCAAGTCCGTCGACAAATGCGACCATTGCGGCGAGGAACTGCATCACCACCGTGCCGACGACCTGCCCGCCTATCTGGTGATCGTCATCGTCGGCCATATCGTGCTTGGCGCCTTCATGGGCGTCGAGGCAACCTCCACCCTCTCCACCTGGCAGCACATCGCCATCTGGGTGCCGCTGACCATCCTGCTCGCGGTGGTGCTCTTACAGCCGGTCAAGGGCGCCGTCATCGGCCTGCAATGGGCGCTCTATATGCACGGCTTCGGCGGCGAAAAGGATGTCATCGAGTCTCACCCCGAGGCTTGAAGTCGCGGCTGGTGCAATCGGCGATGGCTGAACGCCACTTTCGCACAAGACAAGTTTCCGCTAAAGCGCGTCGCGTATGAACGGGTTCACGCGACACGCTTCAGATCTTATTTCCGTGCAGGTCGTTGGTCCCCGAACCTTCTGGACGACATGCATCAGGTCGAGCGTATGGACGGGATGACCAAGGCCGACATCGACAAGGTTGAGCGGAGTGTTGCACTGCCACAGGCCCGGGCGTTGCGTCCGCGCGACGCCGCGACGCTGATTCTGCTCGACCGCAAGGGCGATGACATCCAGGTGCTGATGGGCCGCCGCCATGCCGGTCATGCCTTCATGCCCGGGAAATTCGTCTTTCCCGGCGGCCGCACGGATCCAGCCGACAGCCGCATTCCCGTCGCAGCAGGGCTCCACTCGGAGGAACAAGCCAATTTGACCACCGGCCTTGGCCGCACGAGCGTGGCACGCGCCCGCGCCATTGCGCTGTCGGCGATCCGCGAGACCTACGAGGAAGCCGGCCTGCTCATCGGCCGCAAAGGCACCTTCGCGACGACCAGTCGTGATTGGCAAGGCTTTGCCAAACACGGTGTGATGCCCTCGCTGGAGCCGCTGCGTTTCATCGCGCGGGCGATCACGCCGCCAAACCGGGTACGCCGTTTCGACACCCGCTTCTTCAGCGCCTGGCGCGGCAACGTGGCGGTTGAGCTTCCGGGCGGCGGTCCGACCAATGAGTTGGAGGAGCTGGTCTGGCTGCCGCTGGCCAAGGCCAGGCAGGCAGACATACCCGACATCACCCGCATGATCCTGGAGGAGCTGGAAAGGCGGCTCGCCGACGATCCGCTGCTGCGTCCGGGCGGCTCCGTGCCCCTCTACCGGCTTGTCCGCAACCGCTTCATCCGCGAAATTCTATAGGTAATTCAGGCATCACATGACGGTCGATACCCAGCAACAGGGAGACGAACGCGTACACTGGCTGCCGATGGTCGCTGCGATCTCCTCGATCAGCGTTGTCGGCATCGCCATCGGCCTCGGCATGCCGCTGCTCAGCGTCATCCTGGAGACGCGCGGCCACTCGGCCTCGATGATCGGCCTTAACACCGCCGTCGCCGGCCTGGCCTCGATCGCCGGTGCGCCGCTCGCCACGCCGCTTGCCATGCGCTTCGGTGTCGCCTGGACCATGTTAGCCATGATTGCCGCCGGCGCGCTCGCCTTCGTCGGCTTCCATTTCGCGCCGGACTTCTGGATGTGGTTCCCGCTGCGCGTCGTGCTGCATATCGCGCTGACAGTGCTGTTCATCCTGTCGGAATTCTGGATCAGCACCTCGGCACCGCCGCACCGGCGCGGCCTGGTGCTGGGCATCTATGCCACCGTACTGTCGCTCGGTTTCGCTGCCGGGCCGTGGCTGTTTTCCCATCTCGGCAGCTCCGGCTTCCGGCCCTTCGGCGTCATCATCGGGTTGGTGACACTGGCCGCAATACCGGTGCTGGCGGCACGCAACGAGAGCCCGACGATCGTGGCGGACGGCGAGACCAGCAATTTCCTGCGCTACATCTGGCTGGTGCCGACCGCCACCTTCGCGGTGCTGGTGTTCGGCGCCGTCGAGACCGGCGGCTTCGCACTGTTCCCGATCTATGGCAGCCGCATCGGCTACTCCGAAGCCGACGCCGCCCTGCTGCTGACCATGATCGGCCTCGGCAACGTGCTTCTGCAGATCCCGATCGGCATGATCAGCGACCGCGTCTCGGACCGCCGCCATCTGCTCCTGGCTTGCGCCACCGTCGGCCTCGCCGGCACCGTCTTCATGCCGCACTTCGCCGCGAATTGGCACCTGATGGCAGCGCTTCTGTTCGTCTGGGGTGGCGTGGTCGCCGCGCTCTATACGATCGGCCTTGCCCATCTCGGCTCCCAGCTCTCCGGCCATGAGTTGGCCTCCGCCAACGCCGCCTTCGTGCTTTGCTATGGCGTCGGCATGGTGCTCGGGCCGCAGGCGATCGGCATCGGTATGGACATCTTCGGCCCCTCCGGCTTCGGCTGGTCGCTCGGTGTTTTCTTCGCCGCCTATATCGCTTTGGTCGGCATCAGGCTCGTCCGGAAAATCCTGTAGAGCGGCTCGATCAGGCGCCTCGGCGCACGAGGCTGCTGACATCACCGTGTCAGCAGCACCCCTGCTATATCGACGCTCCACAAGCAGGGAGATATCAGATGATCGACAGTGGATTTGAAACCAGATCGGTGCGGATGGAGTTGCTGCTGCTTGTCAGCTTCCAGGCACCGCCCGCCGATGTCGACCGCATCATGGAAGCGGTGGTGGCGATCAACCCGCTCGGCATGGGCAATTATGACAGCAACGCCTTCCAGTCGGCTGGCGGCGTCGAGCGCTACCGGCCGCTCGAAGGTGCTGCCGCCGGCGCCGAGACGATCTTGCGTGAGCGGCCAGGCACGGTCGAGGTGTCGTTCGAACTGCCCGACGACCAGACGCTGGCCGCCCGAATCGTTGAGGCGATCTACCAGGCGCATTCCTATCAGGAGCCGGTGATCCGCATCCAGCCGCTGCTCGCCAGCAGCTCGAAAGGTCTCGACGACCGCGCCAACCCCAATCGCTGGTGGAACACCACGGGCGACTGGAAGAAGGCCGCTTCACCGGTCAGGGAGGACGCCTGAAGCTGCCGACGTCGCTGCCGTCGGCACGCTCCTTGCCTGCGGCAACATGGGCATTGGGCGCGGCAGAGGCCCGGCCGGGCTTGACTTTCCGGGCACGTTCTTTATGTGTCGCGCCAAGTTTCCCGCGTCCGGGTGTTTTCCCCGTGCTCCAGCGGCCAAAACTCCACGAACATTAACGGACGAACATCATGGCCAAAGCCGCAAACATCAAGATCAAGCTTCTGTCGACCGCCGACACCGGTTTCTTCTACGTGACCAGCAAGAACAGCCGTACCAAGACCGACAAGCTGTCGTTCCGCAAGTACGATCCGGTCGCCAAGAAGCACGTCGAATTCAAGGAAACCAAGATCAAGTAATCGGTTTCCTCCGAGTATGCCGAAGCGCCGCCCACCGGGCGGCGTTTTTCGTTTGGGTGGACTGACAGCCCGCGCCGAAAACGCAGATCTTCCGCCGCTCGGCGCGGAATCCTGATGTCGTTTTTTGGGAGAAAGGGGGCCGGTCGGCGTTTGGCAGCGGTACGAGGAGGCCACTATGTGCCAGCGCCGGCCGGCCGACCCCACGGACCCAGGAGATGCGGCGGACCTGAGCATCATGGGGTATTTTTCGGATCGAACCGGCAAATCCATCCTCGTGCCGGTCGTCTTGGTCTATGGCTTCACATTTGCGCAAGACCTTATAAAAATCAACAGTTTCTTAACCAAGCCTCGCGAATCGCTTGGATTAAGGTAAATTCCTAACCTTGTTGGCTTGACCGGGAAATCGGGCGCCGGCGCCAGAGCATGATCCCCCAAAAGTGGTATCCGGCTTCGGAAAAGATCATGCTCGAACAAAAAAGATAGAGCCCCGTCCCGGCTCCATCGGGAGGGAACAGGTTCTATGCAGCCTTGGCGACGACGCGGTTGCGGCCACCGCTCTTGGCCTCGTAAAGCGCAAGGTCGGCGCGTTTCATCAGCGCCGCGACCGTATCGGTCCCCTTCAGCACAGACGATACGCCGACGCTTACGGTGACCTCGATCGTCTTGCCCTCATGGCCGATCGCAAAGGGCATCTGGGCGATCTCGGCACGGATGCGTTCGGCGACCTTTTCGGCCACCGCGCCGTCCGTGTCGGGCATGACCACGACGAACTCCTCGCCGCCGAAGCGGCAGGCAAGGTCGATGCCGCGCACGTTCTTGCGCAACCGCCGCGCGAATTCGCGCAGCACGTCATCGCCGCCATCATGGCCGTGCAGATCGTTGATGGCCTTGAAGCGGTCGAGGTCGGTGATCATCACCGATAGCGGCCGCCGCCGCGCCACGGAGCGGTCGAACAGCGTTTGCAGATGGCTGTCGAGGTAACGGCGGTTGTGCAGCCCGGTCAGCCCGTCGGTCACCGCCATCTCGATGGTCTGGATGACACTGGCGCGGAGTTGGTCGTTGTAGCGCTTGCGGCGCACCTGCGTGCGCAGCCGCGCGGTCAGCTCCTGCTGGTCGATCGGCCGCATCAGGAAATCGTTGATGCCGAGTTCGAGGCCGCGAATGATGCGCCCCTCCTCGCCCTCGTCGGCCAGAAGGATGATCGGCAGGAAGCGCGTGCGATCGAGCGAGCGCAGCTGCGAGCACAGCCGCAGCGGATCGAAATCGGCGAACGCCGTCGAGATCAGCACGCATTCATAGGCTGTCTCGGCCGCCTGGAAGAAACCGGCATGCGGATCGCTGGCGATGTCGAGATCGGCCCTGCCGCGCAGCATCTTCTGGATACGCTCGTAGGACGATTTGCGCTCGTCGATCAAAAGAACCTTCGGCGTGGTGTCGGCCGCGGTGAAGTTGCGGCTCAAAAGCTCCTCGATGCCGATGTTGCGGGTTGTCGAGGCGCGCAGCCGCAACTCGTCGGTCAGCGACTTCAGCCTGACCAGGCTCTTGACGCGCGTCATCAGCTGCAGGTCGTTGACCGGCTTGGTCAGGAAATCGTCGGCGCCGGCCTCGAGGCCGCGCACCCGGTCCGAAACCTGGTCGAGCGCGGTGATCATGACGACTGGGATGTGCGCGGTCGCCGGATCGCTTTTCAGCCGCTTGCAGACCTCGAAGCCGTCCATGTCGGGCATCATCACGTCGAGCAGCACGACATCGACCTTGCCGTTCTCGCAGGTCTCGATGGCGTCCGGCCCGTTGGACGCAGTCAGCACCTCGAAATATTCGGCAAGCAGCCGAACCTCGAGCAGCCTCACATTGGCAGGGACGTCGTCGACGACGAGGATCCGCGCGGTCATGTCACAAGGCTCCGGCTTGGCTGGACATCAGGCATCGCCCAGATAGGATTTGATGGTCTCGATGAAGCGCGGCACCGAGATCGGCTTGGAAATATAGGCCTCGCAGCCGCCCTGGCGGATGCGTTCCTCGTCGCCTTTCATGGCGAAGGCGGTGACGGCAATGACCGGAATCGAGTGGAGGTCGTCATCCTCCTTCAGCCATTTGGTCACTTCCAGCCCCGAAACCTCCGGCAGCTGGATGTCCATCAGGATCAGGTCCGGCCGATGCCGGCGCGCCAGATCCAGCGCTTCCAGGCCATTGCGTGTGCGAACCGTCTCGTAACCGCTGGCTTCGATGAGGTCCCGAAAGAGCTTCATATTGAGCTCGTTGTCCTCGACGATCATGACCTTCTTAGGCATCGATTTCCCGTCCCGACGGCCTTCTGCGTGAAGACCATCGTCATGCGTCCTTGCCGGATCGCACCCCAACCCTTCGCCACTCTACGCCAATTTGATTGACGAAACGGAAACCGGCCGCCTCAAAAGCTGTCCGGATTCCAACGCGGAGACGGTGATGGCTTGCCGCAAGGGACACTTGCCATTACTGCGGAAAGAGACTCATTCCGCATTCAGAAGGTAATGATGGCAAACGCAGCGTCAATGCGCGAGGAAGCGGAGACCATTGCCGTCAAGGCATTGGGCTTCGTCGCGGCCGATCCGGAGCTTCTGCCGCGCTTCCTGGCGATCACCGGCATCGAGGCGCAGTCGATCCGGCGCGCGGCAGGCGAGCCGGGTTTCCTGGCCGGCGTGCTGCAGTTCATCCTGGCCCACGAACCGACCTTGCTGCGCTTCGCCGAGGAGACCGGAACCCCGCCGGCTGCCGTCGGCAAGGCCTTGCGCGCGCTGCCGCTCGGCGACGACGATCACGAGCGTTCGATATGAGCGACGATCCCGAGACAGCACGGCAGATCGAAGAGCTTGCCGCGGACGACCGGCCGCTGCTGGTGCTCGACGTCGACGATGTCGTGCTAGAATTTATCCGGCCCTTCCCGCATTTTCTCAAATCGCGCGGCTTCGGCCTGACGCTCGCGTCCTTCCGCCTCACCGGCAACATCGCCGAAACGGCGAGCGGCCGCCTGATCGAACAGGAAGAGGTGACGGCGCTTCTGGGTGAATTCTTCGACGCCCAGGCCGAATGGCAAAGCATCACCGACGGCGCGGCGGAAGCCCTAGGCACGCTCGGCGGCAGCGCCGAGATCGTCCTGCTGACCGCCATGCCGCACAGGCACCGTGCCGTGCGCCGCGCCCATCTCGACACGCTCGGGCTGCCCTACCCGCTTCTGACCACCGAAATGGCCAAGGGACCGGCGGTGGCCAAATTGCGCGGCAAGAAGGGCCGGCCGGTGGTTTTCGTCGACGACCAGCCGTCGAACCTGGCGTCGGTGAAAAGTTCGGTCGCCGACGCGCATCTCTTCCATTTGATGGCCGATAATTCGCTGCGAGCCTTCCTGCCGCCCGCGCCGGACGGCGTCACCGTCGTCGAGGACTGGCGCGACGCCGCGCCGAAGATCGCGGCGGCGCTCGGGCTTTAGCTCCTGAACATTCAGGGTTTCAGCTTCGCTCCTGCTCCGCCGCTATTGCCCTCGCCAGGACTCGCATCCTGATCGGTGCTGTCATCCGTGACCGGATCGGGCTGTTTCAGCACGGCGCCATTGACGATGACCGAACCATCCGGCTTGGCGTTGATGGCCCATTCGATGCGGCCGTCCGGCAGCGTCTTGCCAAATCCCTTGATGGCCAAGGCGATGGGAAAATACTGCGCCGCCTCGGGCTCGGTCTTGGCCGCCTCCTGCAGGCTCGCCACGATCTTGTCATAGCCCGCGACATCGAATGTCACATTTGCATCGGGCTTCTTGCCGGGGAAGGTCATCTCGCCTTCCAGCGCGATCTCGATATTGCCGTTCTTCACCGTGCTATGCCCGATGACGAACTTGGGCGTCTTGGCCAGGAAATCGGCGGAAATCTGATCGCCGAAATCAGCCGGCAGCGGCGGATTCTTGTTGAGGTCAAAGGTTTCGATGGCTTTCTTCGCCATGCTGTCGAGATCGATGTTGGCGCCGCCGAAGTTGAGGTCGATATCGGTGGGCAACAAAGCCACGCTCCATCTGGGCAGGAGCTGCGCGGGTATCGTCAGCCCCGATGCCTTGATCGCATAGTTGATCTTTCCGTCCTGGGCGATGCCGTCCATTCCGAACGCCGTGCCCAGCTGCGCAGCGCCGAATTTGCCGACCGGACTTTCGACCGCGAAATCCTTGAACCCGTAGGTTCCGTCGAGCCTTTCCCACAAGGGCAGCGCCGCCAGAAGAAGCGACTTGAGCTGCGCCTGGTTTGCTTTCAGCGCGGCCTCGTCTTCATTGGCCACGGCAAATGCCAGCAGATCGAGCAGCGGCCTTGTCCGCATTCCCTTGCCGGTTGCATCCACCGACAGTTCCGGCGACTTCACGGTGACCGGAAATTTCGTCCCACTCTCAGGATCGTCGAACTTGATCGCTTCCACGAAGCTCGACATCTTCTGCGTCATTGTCACGTCGACGCCGCCATTCGCGGACTTGGTCGCTGCAAAGTTTGCCGTGCTGGCGCCGGCGCTGATGTCCATGTGCTGCTTGGCATCCTTGGACGTCATCGTCATGCCGGCCATCGTGCTGGCGCCGCTGGTGAACGCTGCCAGATCGGGATTGTAAACGCCGTTGCCTTTGCCGTCCTTGATCGTGAACTGCGTGCTTTGCAAACCTTCCGGCCCGTTGACCTCGAAGGACCCGGTCTGCGAGAACTCCATCGAGACGTCCCAGGATCCGTCACTACGCGGTTTCACCATCATCGCGTAGGGCGCAAAGTCGAATTTCACGAGTTTCTGTTCCGGCAAGGCGTTGACCAGCGCCTTGAGATCAAACGTGATCCTGTAAGCGTCGCCTTCAACCGAAACCTTGAGCACGCCTTTCTCGATCGCCTGTTTGCCGACATAGCGGGACAGATCTTCGGAAAGCTGCTTCGCGCCCTGGCTGTCGACGGTCTGGGCGAAGGCAGGCGCGCTGAGCGCGAGAACGAAAACAAATGGCAAAATACGCTTCACGTCGCTTCTCCCTTTGGCCTTTGCAGGCAAAAATCACGTCTTGCTTCTGTTAGGGAAATACCATCACAGCCGCAAGACGAAGACCAGTACACGAGGCCGTCGCTTTCCTAAAGCACCAGCCGCATCAGCGGCCGCCCCGGCTTGCGTTCGACAAGCCGTTCGAAACCGGCCTTCTCGAACACCCGCGACGAGCCGACGAACAGACCGATCGAACGCGAATCGCGCGACAGGTCGATCGGGCAGGCCTCGACCAGCCGCGCGCCGTTTTCCCGGGCAAACGCGATGCCGCCGTCGACAAGGCGATGGCTGATGCCCCTGCCGCGCGCCTTGACGCGGATGAAGAAGCACGAGATCGCCCAGACGCCCGGGTCGGCGGCGTCGGCCGGATCGACGGGAGCCGAGCCCCTGCCCTGATTGTTCCATTCGGGCACGTCGGCGCGCGGGCCGATCTGCATCCAGCCGACCGCCTTGCCGTCCTCGAACGCCAGCAGCCCGGGCGGCGGTCCGGCTTCGATCCGCGCTTTGATGTGGTCCTTGTTGCGCTCCCGGTCGCTCGCGCGACGCACCGCCGGCGCCAGCCGGAAATGCGTACACCAGCAGCCGTAACAGGCGCCCTGCTTGCCGAAAAGATCCTCGAAATCCGCCCACAGTTCGGGCGCCAGTGGCGCGATGGTCGTGCTCATAAACTCTCTCCCGGCTAACCGCTTGTGGCGGCTTCCGTCCTGACGTACCATTGCATCTGTTCTCTTTATGTTCGCAGCGATGGCGGCTCCTGTCAACAATCCCGATCACGGTTTTTGCCGCGACTGCCTGACCTTTCAGCGCGGCGAGACGCGCCGCTGCGAGCGCTGCGGCAGTCCACGGCTTGCCCGCCATCCCGAGCTTTACCGGCTGCATCTTGCCCATATCGATTGCGATGCGTTCTACGCGGCCATCGAGAAGCGCGACAACCCGGCGCTGAAGGACCAGCCGGTGATCGTCGGCGGCGGCAAGCGCGGCGTCGTCTCCACCGCCTGCTACATCGCCCGCATCCACGGCGTGCGCTCGGCGATGCCGATGTTCAAGGCGCTCGAGGCCTGCCCAGAAGCAGTGGTAATCCCTCCGGACATGGAGAAATACGTCCGCGTTGGCCGCGAGGTCCGTGCCTTAATGCAGGCGCTGACGCCGCTGGTCGAACCGCTCTCCATCGACGAGGCGTTTCTCGACCTTTCCGGCACCGAGCGCCTGCATGGCATGCCGCCTGCCGTCGTTTTGGCGCGCTTCGCGCTGACGGTGGAAAAGGAACTCGGCATCACGGTTTCGTCCGGCCTCTCCTATTGCAAGTTCCTCGCCAAGGTGGCGTCCGATTTCCGCAAGCCGCGCGGCCTGTCGGTGATCGGCGAGGTCGAGGCGCTCGGCTTCCTGGCCGAACAGCCGGTGACGCTGATCTGGGGCGTCGGCAAAGCCTTCGCCGCAAGCCTGGAGCGTGACGGCATTCGCACAGTCGGCCAGCTGCAGCGCATGGAGCGCGGCGACCTGATGCGCCGCTATGGCGTGATGGGCGACCGGCTCTACCACCTGTCGCGCGGCGAGGACGACCGCCGCGTCCACCCCGACAGCGACGCCAAGAGCGTGTCGGCGGAAACCACCTTCGACACCGACATTTCAGCCATGGCCGAGCTTGTCCCGGTGCTGCGGGCGCTGTCGGAAAAGGTCTCGGCGCGGCTGAAGAAGTCGGGCATTGCCGGCCGTACCGTGGTGCTGAAGCTGAAGACGCAGGATTTCAAGCTCCGCACCCGCAACCGCCAGCTCGGCGATCCCACCCGGCTGGCCGACCGCATCTTCCAAACCGGGCTCGACCTGTTGCGCCGGGAAGCGGACGGGACAAAGTACCGGCTGCTCGGCATCGGCGTCAGCGATCTCTCGGACGACGAAAAGGCCGATCCGCCCGATCTGGTCGACATCCAGTCGCGCAAGCGCGCGCTTGCAGAAGGCGCCATCGACACGCTGCGCGGCAAGTTCGGCAAGAAGGCCGTGGAAACCGGCTACACCTTCGGCAAGGGCCGCAGTGCCAACCCGCCCGAACCGATCGAAGACTAAGACCGGCCGCCTGCATCGCGTTCAAGTGCGTTGCAGATCGATGCGGCTGGTCACCACGGTCTTGCCGGTTTTGGGATCGACGTCGGTCACCGTCAGCCGCATGCCGTTGCCGCCGGTTTTCTCGACCGTCAGCCGCGCCTTGCGGTCGCCATTGACCTCCTTCGCCCAGCGGATGCCGAGATTGATCGCATTGCCGGACCGTTTGCCGGCGAGCTGCGCCGGCCCGGTGCGGGACCCGACATAGACGCCCGTGTAGCCGGCGCCGCTCGATTTCAGATCGGCGCTGATGGCGCGCGTCACCACGACGAGACCGCGGCATTTGCCATCGAGCGACAGCGATGTCGCGGTCGCGCCGGAGCTGAAGGTGCAGGAAACATTCACCGTCGGCGCCTCGGTTGTCACCTTGACGGTCCCTTTGCCGGCGAAGCTGCCCTGGAACGAACGCAGGAAGTCGGCATCGTCGGCACGGGCGTCGGCCGCGGCCATCAGGCTGCCGGCAAGGACAAGGCATGCAAGTGGTTTCATGGAACTCTCCCCCGAGAAAGTTTATCGGAAATGCGGTGCATCCAGCGAAGCTGGCAATACGCAGACTCAAGGAACGCCTGCCAAGACGGCAGGTTCCGCCTTCAACATGACTGTTTTTTAACGCCCGGATTCCGGCGGCTGGCCCAGTCGAATGCAGTTGCTAGCGGTTGCGATGGCAGGCGTAGCTTGCGACATAGCGCGCATGGCACCCGCTCCCTCGATCCCCAAGGCCGCATTCTGGATGGCGCTGTCGATTGCGTCGTTCCTGGCGATGTCGGTCGCCGGCCGCGCCACGACCGCCGAGCTCAACGTCTTTCAGGTGGTTGAGCTGCGCTCGGTGATCGGCTTCTTCATCCTGCTGCCGCTGGTGATGACGAATGGCGGCTTTGCCGCGATGCGAACCGAGCGGCCGCTGGCCCATCTTGCCCGCAACGTGGTCCACTATGCCGGCCAGGCCGCGTAGCTCTATGCGCTGACGCTGATCCCGCTGGCTGTCCTGATTTCGATCGAATTCACCACGCCGATCTGGACAGCGATCCTGGCCGTCAGCTTCCTGGGCGAAAAACTGTCGCGGCCAAGGCTCGCGGCAATCGTGCTGGGGCTGGTCGGTGTGGTGATCATAGTTCGCCCGGGCGTCGGTTCCGTCGACCCCGGACATCTTGTCGTGCTGGGCGCGGCGGTCTGCTTCGGCATCTCGGTGGTCATGGTCAAGTCGCTGACGCGCACGGACAGCGTCGTGCGCATCATCTTCTGGATGCTGATCATCCAGTCGGTGCTCGGCCTCATCCCGGCGCTCTATGTGTGGCGCAACCCGCCGGTCGAACTCTGGCCATGGATCCTGCTCGTCGCCTTCACCGGCATGTCGTCGCATTTCTGCATGGCCCGCGCGCTTGCCCATGCCGATGCCACCGTCATCTCGCCGATGGATTTTTTGCGCGTGCCGCTGTCGGCGCTGATCGGCTGGCTGCTCTACCAAGAGCAGATCGACGCCTTCACCGCCGGCGGCGCCTTGCTGATTCTGTTGGGCAATCTGCTCAATCTGCAGCGCAAGGCGCCGCAACCGGCCGAGGTCGCCACGTCGTAGCCCTACCCTGTCAGTTCCCCTCGTCCGGTATGTTCAGCAGATGGCCGCAGGCCTTGCAGTGGACGGCATCCGGCTCGTGCCGCTGCAGTCCGCATTGCGGGCAGGGAAAGAATACCTTGGTTGGACGGAAGATCGCCTGCGCCAGCCTCACGAACAGCGATATGCCGATGATCATGGTGACGATCGCCGTCAGCTTGCCTGCTATCCCCGGCAGCACGATGTCGCCGAAGCCGGTCGTCGTCACCGTCGCGACCGTGAAATAGAGCGCATCGATATAGCCTTCGAGACCTGCCTGGCTGCGGAAGAAGAAGGTGTAGACGAAGCCGGTAACGACGAAGAGAAAGGTCAAAAGGTTGATCACCGCCTGGCTTGCCTCGCGCCACGGCTTCAGCCCACGCATCTCGAAATGCCGCCAGAGCGAGCCACTGCGCGACAGAGACCACAGCCTCAGGATGCGCAGGAAGGCGAGATTGGCGAAGGCCGTGGGCATCAGCAGCGTCAGAAGAATGAAGCCATCGACCCAGGAGGTCGGCTGCCTGATCAGCCGCAGCATGTCGTTGGAGGCAAGCAGCCGGGCGATCATGTCGGCGGCGACAAGGGCTGCCACCGAATAGTCGAGCCAGAGGAATGACGGTTTGTCCTGCAGGACCGGCGTGGCGATGAAAAAGGCGATAATGGCAAGATCGACGATCACCGCCGCCAGTTGGAAGCGGAAGGCCGCCGGGGTCCGCCCGTGATAGAGCCTGCGCAGCACATCGCGAAGCGGCGCCAAGGCTGAAATGTCCCGCGATCCGTTCTTGTCTGCCGCCATCATGGCGGACATGGCCGAAATCGGCAGGGTGCGCGACCAGCGGGAACGATCACACCAACTCCACTTCCACCACGCCCTGCACCGCGCGCATGGCGGATGCGATTTGTGGCGAGACGCGATATCCACCTGGTAGAGCGATCTCGACCTCGCCCTGCGCCTCTCCCTTGAGGACAATGATGCTGACCTGGCTGTCGCCACGCTGTTTGAGCTGCGATTGAATGATCGACGCTGGCCCATCGTCCCTGACAAAAACGCGCAGCGCCTTCTGGATGCGGCTGGCCTCGTCTTCCAGCGATTGCACCGAGTTGATGCGAAGGTTGACGCCTTCAGGCCTGTCTTCGGCCGAAACGGTGATCACCACCGAACGGCCGGGCTCCAGGAGGTCGCGATACTGCGCCAGCCCCTCGGAGAACAGCACCGCCTCGTACTGGCCCGACGTGTCGGAAAAGGCCACGACGCCCATCTTGTTGCCGGTGCGCGTCTTGCGCTCCTGCTTGGTGGTGACGGTGCCGGCAAGCCGGCCGGCGGCGGCACCACGTTTGACGGCGGCCGAAAACTCGCCCCAGTTCTGCACCCGCATCTTCTGCAGCGCCGCCTTGTATTCATCGAGCGGATGCGCCGAGAGATAGAAGCCGACCACCTGGAATTCGCGGTGCAGCCGGTCGGCGGCCAGCCACGGCTCGGTCGCCGGCAGGTTGAGCGCCTGCGACTGGGCGCCGAGCGAAGCGCCGAAAATGTCGGCCTGGCCGGAGACGGCATTCTGCTGCGCCAGCGACGCCAGCCCCATCATCCGCTCTACGCCGGCCATCATGGCGGCACGGTCGTGGCCGAAGCAATCGAGTGCGCCGGCCATGACCAGGCTTTCGAAGACGCGCTTGCCGACGATCTTCGGATCGACGCGTTCGCAGAAATCGGCAAGGTTCTTGAACGGCTTTTCGCCGCGCATGGCGACTATGTGCTCGACCGCCGCGTCGCCGACACCTTTCAGCGCCGCCAGCGAATAGAAGATCTTGTTCTCGCCGACCTCGAAGTCGCGGAAACTGGTCATCACCGACGGCGCCAGCACCTGGATGCCGAGACGCAGCGCATCCTGGCGGAAATCGGCGAGCTTGTCGGTGTTGCCCATGTCGAGCGTCATCGACGCCGCCAGGAACTCCACCGGATAGTGCGCCTTGAGATAGGCCGTCTGATAGGACACCACGGCATAGGCCGCGGCGTGCGACTTGTTGAAACCGTAGTCGGCAAATTTTGCCAGCAGGTCGAAAATGAAGTCGGCCTGCGGCTTGCCGACGCCGCGCTCGACGGCGCCCGAGACGAACCGCTCGCGCTGCTTGTCCATCTCGGCGCGGATCTTCTTGCCCATGGCGCGGCGCAAAAGGTCGGCTTCGCCGAGCGAATAGCCGGACAGTTCCTGCGCGATCTGCATGACCTGTTCCTGGTAGACGATGACGCCTTGCGTCTCCTTCACCAGATGGTCGATCTTGGGGTGGATCGAGGCCATCTCCTCCTCGCCATGCTTTCTGGCGTTGTAGGTCGGGATGTTCTCCATCGGGCCGGGACGGTAGAGCGCGACCAGGGCGATGATGTCCTCGATGCAGTCGGGCCGCATGCCGATCAGCGCCTTGCGCATGCCGGCACTTTCCACCTGGAACACGCCGACCACTTCGCCGCGCGACAGCATGGCATAGGTGTCGGGATCGTCGAGCGGAATGCGGGCGAGATCGATCTCGATGCCGCGGCGGCGGATCAGCTTGACCGCCGTTTCCAGCACCGTCAGCGTCTTCAGGCCGAGGAAGTCGAACTTCACCAGCCCGGCCTGCTCGACATATTTCATGTTGAACTGGGTGACCGGCATGTCCGAGCGCGGATCGCGGTACATCGGCACCAGCTCCGACAGAGGTCTGTCGCCGATGACGATGCCGGCGGCATGCGTCGAGGCGTGGCGATAAAGCCCTTCCAGCTTCTGCGCCATGTCGAGCAGCGTCTGGACGATCGGCTCCTTTTCCGCCTCTTCGGCAAAGCGCGGCTCGTTGGCGATGGCATCCGCCAGCTTGACCGGATTGGCCGGATTCTGCGGCACCATCTTGGAGAGCTTGTCGACTTGGCCGTAGGGCATCTGCAGCACGCGGCCGACGTCACGCAGCACGGCGCGCGCCTGCAGCGTTCCGAAGGTGATGATCTGTCCGACCTGGTCGCGGCCGTATTTCTGCTGGACGTAGCGGATGACCTCCTCGCGCCGATCCTGGCAGAAGTCGATGTCGAAGTCGGGCATCGACACACGGTCGGGGTTGAGGAAGCGCTCGAACAGCAAGGAGAAACGCAACGGGTCGATGTCGGTGATGGTCGTCGAATAGGCGACCAGCGAACCGGCGCCCGACCCGCGGCCCGGTCCGACGGGAATGCCTTGCGCCTTCGCCCATTTGATGAAGTCGGCGACGATCAGGAAGTAACCGGGAAACTTCATCTTCTCGATGATGCCGAGCTCGAAATCGAGCCGCTCGCGATACTGCTCGGCTGTATAGCCGACGGTGGGTCCATGCGCCGCCAGCCGCGCATCAAGCCCTTCATGGGCCTGGCGGCGCAGCTCGTCGGCTTCTGCCTTCAGCGCCGTTTCATTGTCGGCGCCATCGCCACCGGTAAAGCGCGGCAGGATCGGGTTGCGGTTCTTCGGGTAGTAGGAGCAGCGCAACGCGATCTCGACGGTGTTGTCGATCGCTTCCGGCAGGTCCGAAAACAACCTGGCCATATCGGCCTGGCTGCGCAGGAAATTGTCAGGCGACAGCCGGCGGCGGTTGTCGGCCGCGACCACGGAGCCCTCGGCAATGGCAATCAGCGCGTCATGCGCCTCGTAGTCGTCGCGGGCGGAGAAGAACGCCTCATTGGTGGCGACCAGCGGCAGGTCGTGGCAGTAGGCAAGATCGACCGTCGATTTCTCGATTGTCCGGTCATAGCCGGAAACCCGCTCCAGTTCGACATAGAGCCGGTCGCCGAACAGCGCTTTCAGGGTCAGCAGCCTTGCCTCGGCGAGATCACGGCGATCTTCCTTCAAGGCGTTGCCGATAGGGCCGCGCGGCCCGCCGGTCAGGCAAATCAGGCCATCGCATTGTCCCTGAAGCATGTCGGTCGTCAGGTGTACAGGCTCGCCGGGCGGCGTGTGGAGATAAACCCGACTGACGAGCCGGACCAGATTGGCATAGCCGGCCTCGGTCGCGGCAATCAGCACCACGGCGCGCATCTCCGGTCCCTGCCGCCGGCGGTCGCGCTGGCCGTCGCTGTTTTCACCGGAAAAGGCGAGATCGATCTGACAGCCGATGATCGGCTGGATGCCGTCCTTGACCGCCTTCTGCGCGAACTCCAGCGCCCCGAACAAATTGTTGGTGTCGGTGACGGCGATCGCCGGACATTCGTCCTTGACCGCGTGGCCGACGACGGTGCCGAGCTGCAAGGCACCTTCCAGCAGCGAATAGGCCGAATGCGCGCGCAGATGAATGAAGGGCCGCGCCGGCGCCTCCGGCCTCGACGCCCTCTCATAGGCTTCACGCAGCAACGGATCGCGCGTCATTTTCTCGTCTGCCACCCGGCCTGCCTTTGATCTGATCCGCGAATCTTGGTTCGTCGCCCTAATCTAGGCGCCGCGGCAACGAGCCGCCAGCGTTCCCAGTCCCAGCGTCGACCGATCCCCTGAAACTTGCCGATTCGAGCGGAAAAGCCCCACTGTCCCTCTCGTTGCGGCTCCGTGTGAAGCACTTCATGGTTGATCCGCAACAGCTGCCACAAACTGCCGGATGTAGAGGAAGTTTTTTTACGAGGAGAATTTCCATGGCTAGTCGTTTTGTCGTCGATCTATCCGGACTCAAACTCTCCAAGAGCATGGACGAGAAGCTGGCAAAGACCATCCAGCAGGCGGTGCTGGCGTCGATTGCCGAAACCCGCGCGCAACCGGACGTCGTCCTGCGCTTCCCGAAGGAATGGCTCGGCCTGGTTGCGCATATCGACCAGCTCAAGCTGCCCGCCGTCGAGAAAGAGATCGGCGGGTTGATCCGCTGACGCCATGTCGCTCGCTCCGGCAGACGGCAAAAAGGGCGCGGCGAACCCGAAGATCGCCGATCACGGCGAAAAGTCGTGTCCAAGCGCCCACGCCGAACCCGGAGCGCTTTTGATCGGTGTCGTCGGGGCCGACGGCATCGTGCAGCCGATCCCGACCCGGCTCGAAATCGACGCGGACTTCGTCGAGCGGGCAAGCAAATCGGGCGTGCCCGAAGCGCGTTTCCGCTTTGGCGGACGTTGCGTCGAGGGCAAGTGCAAGCAATGGACCGGCAATTCCTGCGACGTCATCGAAAAGGTTCTGACAGGCATGGCCGACCAGAACATCGCGCCTGCCGAAAACCTGCCGCGCTGCGTCATCCGTGGCACATGCCGCTGGTACAGCCAGCGCGGCGCGGACGCCTGCCGCGCTTGCGTCTACGTCGTCACCGATCAGAGCGCGCTGGTGGCACACGCCTGATGTGACCTCACGGGGGGCGGGCCTTTCGGGCCTGCCCTCCTTCAGCCTGTGACGAAAGTCATGCGAATTCCATGATCACCGCATCGACGGCGAGACTGTCGCCGGGCCTGGCGTTGAGCTTCGACACGGTGAGGTCGCGCTCGGCGCGCAGCACATTTTCCATCTTCATCGCCTCGACCACGGCCAGCGTCTCGCCGGCCTTGACCTCCTGCCCCTCGGCAACGGCGATCGACACGACAAGGCCGGGCATCGGGCAAAGCAGCATCCTGGAGGTATCCGGTGGCACCTTCTCCGGCATCAGCCTTTCAAGCTCCGCGATGCGCGGCAGCATGGCTCGAGCCGTCACCGACATGCCCTTCCAGGCGATGCGCAGACCATTCGGCACCGGCCTGATCTGTGCCGCAATCCTGCGGCCGTCCACCGTACCGCGCCAGATCAGATCGCCGGGCCGCCAGTCGGAGGCCACGGTCAGCGCCTTGCCGCCGTCGATCGACAGGTCGAGTTCCATCGGGATCGAGATCATGCCCTCGATGATGGCGGCCGAAAGATAGTCGGCGCCGATCTTGACCACCCAGTCCCGCTTCAGGATGCCGGAATGTGGTGCCAGCCGCCCGCCCAGCCGGTCGAGCCGGTCGCGGCGCAGCAATTCGACGGCGGTCGCGATCGACGCCAGGACCGCCTTCTCGTCCTTGTCCGGCACGATCGGTGCAAAGCCATCGGGATATTCTTCAGCGATGAAGCCGGTCGACAACCGCCCTTCCCGCCAGCGCGGATGCTGCATGAGTGCGGCCAGGAACGGAATGTTGTGCTCGATGCCGTCGACGACAAAGCTGTCCAGCGCCTCCGACATGGCGTCGATGGCCTTGAGCCGCGTCGGCGCCCAGGTGCAGAGTTTCGCCACCATCGGGTCATAGAACATCGAAATCTCCGAGCCTTCGGTGACGCCGGTGTCGTTGCGGATGACGATATCGCCGAATGTTCCCTCCTCCGGCGGCCGGTATCTGGTCAGCCGGCCGATCGACGGCAGGAAATTGCGGTACGGGTCCTCGGCATAGAGCCGGCTCTCCACCGCCCAGCCGTTCAGCTTCACGTCACTCTGCTTGATCGCGAGCTTTTCGCCGGCCGCCACGCGAATCATCTGCTCGACCAGATCGATGCCGGTGACGAGTTCCGTCACCGGATGCTCGACCTGCAATCGCGTATTCATTTCAAGGAAATAGAAGTTCTTTTCGCTATCGACGATGAACTCGACCGTGCCCGCGCTCTGGTAATCGACCGCCTTGGCCAGCGCCACCGACTGCTCGCCCATGGCTTTCCTGGTCTTGGCGTCGAGAAACGGCGACGGCGCCTCCTCGGCCACCTTCTGATTGCGCCGCTGAATCGAGCATTCGCGCTCGCCGAGATAGAGCGCGTTGCCATGCGCATCGGCCAGCACCTGGATCTCGATATGGCGCGGATCCACCACGAATTTTTCGATGAAGACGCGGTCGTCGCCGAACGAGCTTTTCGCCTCGGAACGTGCCCGGTCGAAGCCGTCGCGCACTTCCGATTGGTTCCAGGCGATGCGCATGCCCTTGCCGCCACCGCCGGCCGAGGCCTTGATCATCACGGGATAACCGATCTCGCCGGCGATCTGTTCGGCATGATCGGCATTTTCGATGACGCCGAGCCAGCCAGGCACGGTCGACACCTTGGCGGCGCTGGCGAACTTCTTCGATTCGATCTTGTCGCCCATCGCCTTGATGGCTTTCGGCTTCGGCCCGATGAAGACGATGCCCTCCTTCTCCAGCGCCTCGCAGAAGGAAGCCCGCTCCGACAGGAAGCCGTAGCCGGGATGCACGGCTTCGGCGCCGGTTTCCTTGCAGGCGGCGATGATCTTCTCGGCCACCAGATAGCTCTGCGAGGCCGGTGAAGGCCCTACACGCACCGCCTCGTCGGCCATCTCGACATGCACGGCATCGCGATCGGCATCGGAATAGACGGCGACCGTGGCGATGCCCATCTTGCGTGCCGTTTTGATGACACGGCAGGCGATCTCGCCGCGATTGGCGATCAGGATCTTCTTGAACATACTGATGTCATGTCCCTCCGGAGGAACCAGTTCTATGGACTCTCCGGCTATGTCTCAAGTGCCCCGGCAGTCCACCCAGCGCGTTCTGGCCGGTGCGCCGAAAAACGTCGCAAGGGAAGTTTGCCACCATCGCCGAACGCGATAAGGTGGCATGTGGGCTCACTGCGGAGGGCTGGCGGGCATTCGCCTCGTCAGGCAGGCTGAACAGGCCGGCCACAACCTGAAATTCTGTCGATTGCCTTGGGAGGAACTGCCTGATGAAAACCCGCGCCGCTGTCGCTGTCGCTGCCGGAAAGCCGCTGGAAATCATGGAGGTCGACCTCGACGGTCCGCGCGATGGCGAAGTGCTGGTCGAGATCAAGGCGACCGGCATCTGCCATACCGACGAGTTCACGCTGTCGGGCGCCGATCCCGAAGGCCTGTTTCCGGCCATTCTCGGCCATGAGGGCGCCGGCGTCGTCGTCGATGTCGGCAAGGGCGTCACGTCGGTCAAGAAGGGCGACCACGTCATCCCGCTCTATACGCCGGAATGCCGCCAGTGCCCGTCCTGCCTTTCGAGGAAGACCAACCTCTGCACCGCCATCCGTGCCACGCAGGGACAGGGCCTGATGCCCGACGGCTCGTCGCGCTTCTCGATCGGCAAGGACAAGCTCTTCCACTATATGGGCTGCTCGACCTTCTCCAACTTCACCGTGCTGCCGGAGATCGCGCTGGCCAAGGTCAACCCCGACGCCCCCTTCGACAAGATCTGCTACATCGGCTGTGGCGTCACCACCGGCATCGGCGCGGTCATCAACACGGCCAAGGTCGAGCAAGGCGCCACCGCCGTCGTCTTCGGCCTCGGCGGCATCGGCCTCAACGTCATCCAGGGCCTGAAGCTTGCCGGCGCCGACATGATCATCGGCGTCGACTTGAACAACGACAAGAAGCCGTGGGGCGAGAAGTTCGGTATGACGCACTTCGTCAATCCGAAGGAGATCGACGGCGACATCGTCCCGCATCTGGTCAACATGACCAAGCGCGGTGCCGACCAGATCGGCGGCGCCGACTACACCTTCGACTGCACCGGCAGCACCAAGGTGATGCGCCAGGCGCTGGAAGCCTCGCA